>JAJZLX010000584.1 GCA_021850555.1 Pseudomonadota bacterium
TGCCGCACTCGATCGCACGCACGAACTCTATCGCGACAGCGGCAGAAAGCTCGTCGTGGCCAATTTCGCCAATATCCTCATCGCCATCCTGGCGCCGACGGCGCGGCGATTGATGTGCGACATCTCGCCCTGCGGCGCCGGCCGAGCCTTCGTTGCTCTGTCCGCGGACGGCAACCTCTATCCCTGCAGTGAATTCATCGGCCTGCCCCGATTCAATGGCGGTCAGTTGTTGGCCGATGGTGGCATCGATGCGGCATTGACCTCGGATGCCTTCAGATCCGTGACCGGACGGAACGTCGATGCCTTCAGTCCGTGCGATGAGTGCGCAATCCGTCAGTTCTGCGGCTCGCCCTGTCCGGCCGAGGCGCACGAACTGAACGGGGGGATGGGCGGCACGGGCGCCTTTTGCACCTTCTACAGGGAGCAGGTCAATTACGCCCTGCGCTTGATTGCCGATGGCAAAGCCAACGATTACCTGTGGAGCGGCTGGGACGATGGCACCGAGACCCTCTTCGACCTCGCGCACTGAAGCGCCCCCAAGCGTTGCCGCACAAATTGACGCCGCCCCTGCTCTAACGTACCGCGAGCCCGTCAACGACAGACCCCGCCCGTATGAGCACATGACCTGCGACGGCAGGACCAATGGACCTAAGGGGGACATCTGGCTACGGACCTCACTCAGGCGCCTACGTGGAACCGAAGCGAGCCGCACCACATCTCTTGCGCAGCCCAATTCATCGGGGTACGCTCTCTACCGTCTCAGGTGGTCCAGGAAATCACTTTTCCTGGACTGAAACGGGAAACCGGTGCGCGTCCGCTCTGCGGATGCAAGTCCGGCGCTGCCCACGCAACGGTAAGCGAGCCAGAGACCGCGAAGAACCACTGTGCCATAGGCACGGGAAGGTGCGGTCTTCGGGACTTCAGGTCCACTCGCAAGCCCGGAGACCGGCCGGAGACACGCACTCGGCGACTCGCGTTGGGCGATGTCAGACCGGTTACGATATCTGCGTATCGCAGCCTTCTGTCGTCTCCGCACGCTCTCTCCGAGCCCATCTCGACGCACGTGGCGTGTGTAGGAGTAGACAGATGAAAATCTTGATTGCCGAGGCGCTGCCTCTCGAGACAGGCGCCCCCTCGATTGCCCCCCTACGAGAACAAGCCCTTATTCTCGCCATTCTCGCCCGGTTCAACGTCGCCGCCTCAGGCAGCCCGAGGCCACGGGCTACAAATTCGGTCGTCACCCTACCCGGTACGCCCAGCTTTTAACCCCGTTAACAGCCCCGTCAGTACCCCAAGGACTTCGGTACCGATGAGTTCTCCCCGCTTCCTTCGCGAGAATCAGCTATTGGGCGCATGCCAGGAGGCGCGTATGTCACCGCGCAATGCTGTGAGCATTGACGACCGGACGGCGCTCGATTGCAGCGAACCTCGATAGCCGATGATTCTGCAATTCAATCACGATACCGGACAACAGCCCTGATCCCTTGCAGGAGCCGCTCTATGCTTACTCAGAAAACAATCCAGCGCCTCGGCTTTCTGACGCTCGCCGCCACCATGGCGGCCACCCGCTTCGGTCACTGCGGCACCGCGTGGGCACTCCCTGATGCGTCGTGGGCGGTGTTTTTTGTCGCTGGATTCTACCTGGCCTCCGAGTGGCGTTGGGCGCTTCCTGCACTCCTCCTCGAGGCCGTTGCAATTGATTTCGCCGCGATCCATTACTACGGCGTCAGCGACTATTGTGTCACGGCAGCGTATTGGTTCATCGTACCGGCATACTCGCTCCTCTGGCTTGGAGGCGCGTGGCTCAGGCGTCGCTACCAGAGGGTGCCCCGCGATCTCGGGCGACTCGCCGTCAGTCTTGCACTCTCGGTGAGCGCCTGTTTCCTGCTCACCGAGGGAAGTTTTTACTGGCTCGGCGACCGCATCCTGCATGCAAGCATCGCCGGCTGGTGGTCCAACTTTCATGCCTGGTACGGGTACTTCATGGCCGTCACCGCCGGTTACGTGGGCCTCGCCGCGATCGGCCATGTCGCCGTGACCCGCCATTCTCCGGCGGCAGTGCACGTGCGAGTTCGTTGACGAGCGTTGTCTCTGGGAGCACGCCATGCCAGAGCGAGCAGAGGACCTGTCTTCTTCAGCCGCCGATCCGGCTTCACGCCATCGCGAGCGGATGCGGCGCAGGAAGGCGGTGATGGATGCGCGCATCGCCGCAGCTTCGGAGCGGCGCGGCGTGTTACTGGTCCTCACCGGCAACGGGAAAGGGAAGAGCTCGTCCGCGTTCGGCATGGTCGCTCGGGCACTCGGGCACGACATGCAGGTCGGCGTGGTGCAGTTCATCAAGGGCCAGTACCTGACGGGGGAAGCGAGCTTCTTCCGGCGCTTCCCGCAGGTGCGCTTTCACGTCATGGGCGAGGGCTTTACCTGGGAGACCCAGGACCGCGAACGCGATGTGCGGGCTGCGGAGGCGGCCTGGGAGATCTCGGCCGCGATGCTGCGCGATCCGGCGCTCGCCCTCGTGGTGCTCGATGAGCTCAACATTGCGTTGCGCTACCGCTATGTCGAGATCGACACCATCCTCGATACCTTGTGCAGCCGGCCACCCATGCAGCACGTCGTCATCACCGGGCGCGGCGCCCCTGCGGAGCTGATCGAACTGGCCGACACCGTGACGGACATGCGTATCGTGAAACATGCCTTTGACGCCGGCATCGGCGCACAGCGGGGGGTCGAGCTCTAGGCAGGGCGGAAACCGATGACGAGCGCTCAAGCACCAGCGATCCTGATCTCCGCCCCAGCGTCGGGACAAGGGAAGACCACCGTGACAGCGGCCCTCGCCCGCCAGGCGGTGCGCCAGGGCAAGCGGGTGCGTGTGTTCAAAACCGGTCCCGACTTCATCGACCCGATGATTCTGGCGCGAGCGGCCGGCCGTCCCGTCTACCAGCTCGACCTGTGGATGGGCGGGCTTGCGCACTGCCGAAACCTTCTCTACCAGGCCGCAAGAGACTCCGACCTCGTCCTCGTCGAAGGAGTGATGGGACTCTATGACGGCGCTTCCTCGAGTGCCGAGCTCGCGCGCCGATTCAAACTGCCTCTACTCCTCGTCATCGACGGCAGCGCCATGGCGCAAACCTTCGGTGCGCTTGCCCTCGGACTGAGGGTCTATGGCGGGGACCTGGCGATTCACGGCGTGGTGGCAAACCGCACCGCAGGCCCCGGGCACGCCACCTTGCTCGCCGAAAGCCTTGCCGGGCCTGCCGCGGGCATTTCCTTTCTCGGCGCCCTGTGCGCCGATCGCGCCATCGAGCTCCCCGATCGTCACCTGGGGTTGGTCCAGGCCGAGGAGATCCCTGACCTCGACGCGCGAATTGATCGGGCCGCGCAGGCGCTAGCCTCAATGCGGATCGACGACATTCCGCAAGCGACCTTCCACGCGGACGTGGACCTCGATCCACCTCCACTTCTTGCCGGCGTCTCGATCGCAGTGGCCCGCGATGCGGCGCTCTCTTTCGTCTATCCCGCCAATCTCGACCTGCTGCGGGCGATGGGTGCCGCAATCCGCTTTTTCTCGCCATTACAGGGCGTGCCGGCTCCGGCTGATGCCATTTACCTGCCGGGTGGCTACCCGGAACTCCATGCCGAACGGCTTGCGGCCAACCGCCCTCTGCACGAAGCACTGCGCCGCCATGTCGAGGCCGGCAAACCGCTGCTGGCCGAATGTGGCGGCATGATGCTGCTCTTCGAGCATCTGATCGATCTGGAGGGTCGGCGCCACGCGATGAGCGGAGTCCTTCCCGGTGAGACGGCCATGCAGCCGAAGCTTCAGGCGCTTGCGTTGCAGGGTGTGGAGCTGCCGCAGGGGGAGCTGCGCGGCCACAGCTTCCATCACTCACGTCTGCAGACCTCGCTCGAGCCGCTGCGCCATGCGAGAACCCAGAGGGGCGGCTGCGGCGAAGCCGTATTCCGTCAGGGCGCGGCGACCGCGAGCTACATCCATTTCTACTTCCCCTCCAACCCGCGGGCCGCCGCGGCTTTGTTTAAGTCTTGAGCGACTCCATCCACCGCTACGACGAAGCGGACCGCGCGGCGATTTACCGTGTGATTCGCGAGCGCCGCGATGTACGCAGCTTCGTGCGTACGCCGGTCGAGCCGGAGACGCTCGGGCGCATCCTGGAGAGCGCACATGCCGCCCCCAGCGTCGGCCTGTCCCAGCCCTGGCGGTTCCTGCGCATCACCGACCCTGACATGCGCGTCACAATCCACGCTCTCGTGCAAGAGGAGCGGGCGCGCACGGCCGATGCGCTCGGCGGGCGCAGTGACGAATTCCTCCGGCTTAAAGTCGAGGGAATTCTTGACTGCGGTGAGCTTATCGTTGCCGCGTTGCTGACGGGTGGGACACGGGAGATCTTCGGACGAAGGACGCTCCCGGAGATGGACTTGGCGTCCGTGGCCTGCGCCATTGAGAACCTCTGGCTCGCCGCCCGCGCGGAAGGGTTGGGCCTGGGTTGGGTCTCGATGTTCGACCCGCAGGCGCTCGCTGCCCTGCTGCGCTTTCCGCCCGACGCGCGCCCGGTTGCGGTGCTGTGCCTCGGCCACGTGCAGGCGTTCGATCCGGCGCCGCGCCTCGCGATCGAGCGCTGGCGGCAGCCCCGGCCGCTGACCGACATGTTGTACGAGAATCGCTGGCCGGAGGACGCAGAATGAGCCTGGGGCCGCGCCGCATCGTCTGCCTCACCGCGGAGAGCACGGAAACACTGTACCTTCTGGGTGAGGAGGATCGCATCGTCGGCATCTCCGGGTTCACCGTGCGGCCGCCGCGAGCGCGGCGTGAAAAGCTCAAGATCTCCGGGTTCACGAGCGCAAAGATCGAGCGGATCGTCGAGCTTGAGCCGGACCTCGTGCTCGGATTCTCCAATCT
>JAJZLX010000229.1 GCA_021850555.1 Pseudomonadota bacterium
CGCTGCGCTCACCACGATCGGCAGCGAACCTTGTTTCACGGTGGCGATCCAGATGTCGGAACGCCGCACGCTGGGGCCGGCGCCCGTGCGGCTCAATCCCCACACCACCAGCGCGATGAGCGCGGCCGCGGCGATACCCGCCGCAGCCACGCGCTTGCGGCGCTTGCGGCGCGTTACGGCGGGGTCAATCGCAATGTCCGGCATGAGCAGTGGCGGGAGCCGTTCGCATACCGGGCCTCAGCAGCTTTCGTGCCACATGGAACGCGCCCCTAGAGACCTGATTCAGCAAGGTTTTTCGTGGACGGCGCGGGTGCCGCGAGATTCCCTCAATCCCGTTTGCGGGAATCAGGCACCGGGATTTCCCGCTTCCGGGACTGCCGCCCCGGACAGTCGTAGCCCCCGGCCCGATCGCTGAAGCACTCGATCAGCAGCCGGAAGAAGGCCTCTGCTTCGTCGTGTTCCCCGCGCTCGTGGAAACCGGCCGCGCCTCCTTGGTCCCTTTTTGTACGGCCCCATCGCCACATCGAGCACCGCACCGTGCACCGCGCAGATCACCCTCACCGAACGCGCAATCGGGAAACCTGCTCCTGAAGGCCTGGGAGGCTCAGACTGTGCGGCTCATCGAACTCAGTGTGCCTGAGTAGGCTTGGGCCGAGACAAGTCAGATGGCGAACTCACGACGGTAAGCCGAATGCGGAAAACAGGGCTCTTGATTGCAGCGCGCCGAACTCTGGGTGATGCGCGCGTCACGAGCATCAGCCCTGAGGCGCGCCTCGAGGCGGCCTACAAGGCACTCATGCAGAGTGCCCTGGCCGCGCTGCTGATCAAGAGCGCGTCCGGCTGACAGCATCACCTATTCGCCGCGTCACTGCCAAACGACTCGGTCGGCGCGACATGGGGCTTGTATGCCGTCCGCTCGATAAATGGCGACGGAGGAGCTTCTTTCGGTGCGATTGCGCGAACTTCCCGCCTGATGCGTTGAGGCAAAGGTCAGGGCTGCCGCGTCGAGCCGCAGCAACCTGCCTCAATCGCACCTGAGTGCAAATAGCGTGCACAGGGCAGCGGGGGCGCCCCATTCGCGCACGCGCCGCTGATGCACCACCCTATGGTATTGCAAGTAATTCATACGGGGCTCTACTGCCGGTCGGGCGGATCTGCCGGAGGACTGGCGATGAGCAGGCTGACGCTCCGGGGTGGCTTGGCAGTCGTAACGGTGTTGCTCCTTGCTGGCGCTTGCGGCTGGAAGCGAGCAGCAAATGCAGCGGTGCCCGGCGGAACCGCTGGCATTTATTCCGGATCGGTCACCTACTACCGGTTTCCAGGACCTGTCGTCTCCCCGCCCAAGCGGCTGCTCGGCGCCATAAGGAAAGACGGAGCCGTTATTTTATCTCGGTGTACCCGACAACCGGCGACGTTCATGTGTTTCGCAGACTCGCCGGTTACGGGAAATTCACGCGCTTCGAGTACGAAGTACCGCCCGAAGGGCAAATGGCAGCGCGCGGTGCGCAGAAATGGGAGATCAGGATCAAGCCTGGCGTCTCGAGCGGGCATCCACGCCGGTTGCTCGGAAAATCTGACCTCCGGAATGCCAACGTTCCGAGAGCTTGAAGACTGCGTCTTTGGTCGCCTGTACCTCAAGAGTGGTTCTTCAGCGACGGCTATATCTACGCTTATGAAAGCAGTTCAGGCAGGAGTTACGCTCTGAAAGATTGCGCCAAGGGAGACAGCTGACATCCCTCGTCAGCTGAATGTCCGCATTTGGCCACTATGCAAAGCTTCGCGTAGTGGCCGCTGTGCGTCAACGATATGCGGCGGATGATCTACCGAGAATCTGGCGTCAGGAATTTGCACTTCGGACCAACTGCCTTTGCGAGGCGTCCATCCAGAGTGGCCAACGGGAATCCGAGATCTTCGGCGACAGCAACGTACCACGCGTCGTAGCTCGTGACCGTATGACGTAGCTCCCAGATACGGTCTGAAAATGGTTCAAACGGAAAAAGCTCGATTTCAAGCTGAGTCAGATCTTCCTGCGCTCCATTGGCCTCGGGCGTGGTTATCTGCTTGGCGCGTTCCAGGCGCCGGAGGACATTCGTGACCTCTACGAACACGAGTTCCGGAGCGTAAAGTGCCTGATCATCGATGACCTCTTCCGCCCAGACGCCGGCGGGCCCGGTATCGATTAGCGCGGCGACAATGACCGACGAATCAACGACGACACTCACCGGCGATCAGCGTCGCGGTTGCTCAAAATCTGATCTGCAGCAACCCTGGTCTGGGTAGCGCGCTTGCGCCTCCGCACCTGCTTCAGCCAGGCATCCGCAGTCGGCCGTGTGGCCAGTCGCTCGAGCGCGATTCGCAGAAATTCCTGCATGGATCTACCCTGTGCGGCGGCTCGGGCGGCAAGCTCGTGCCGCACTTTCTCAGGCACATCGCGGACGGTAATCTGCACACTCATGCCTGCATAATGCCAGCGATGCCTGCCATATGCAAGCACGGGCGCGCTCCACCAAAAGAGATTGCGGTCGACGAATGACCGCTTCCAGAAAGTCCGAAGAAGAGCCCTGAACGATCTTTCCTGGCCATTATGGAAAGCTTTTCATGATGGCCACGAGTCGTCACGCGGCGCGCAGCCACGCTGCCTCGACCGGACTCCATGTGGCCGTCATTGGCTCATTGCCGATTGCAGGGTCAGCGAACGTAAAGAGGAGTTCGAGAACTGTTGCGAAATCCCCCGGCGCTGACGCTTCGAGCCGTTGCTTTGGTAACCACGCTGCCCACCGACTCTGCGCAATCTCCTGGAAATTGGCCAGCGCAGACCTCAAAGGCGCGAGCGGGACGCAGGGATATGGCGCCACACGCAGCATGGAGGCCCGAAGCGTTTTGGATTCTACGACTTGGCGCCGAATGAGCACATAGAGGTCAACGAAGTCCCGCCACCTGGTGTTGGCCGATCCTCGTGCAAGTGCTGTAACGATCTTTTCTGCGAAAACCATCTCCGGCGGATAGCCTCGAACGACCAGCGTGTCATCGAGTAATCGAGGGAGCCAGACTTGCTGTGGCTCAGGCCAGATCGGGTCACCCACATTGATGTCAACGTGTAGGCGGATGATGGCGCGCGAGAACTCTCCCCGAGCGTGACGCGGACCCCGCTGTAGTGGTCGTCGTCTCGAATGGTCTCCGCGGTCCCATGCTCGGCATCGAAGACGAGTCCGTCATCGACTTCGATGGCGGCGACCTCCCGGATCAGGCCGAGCACGTGCGCGGCGTTGTTCTCAAAATCATGGGCGACCAAGTCGATGTCGCGAGTCGGCCGACGGGCATCCAGTGCAGCAGGTAGAACTCCGCCTTTCAGCACGAAGTGGTCTGCGTGTACCGAGCGCACGAGTCGATCGAGAAAGCCTTCAAGCGCGTAGATCTGGATCAACTCATCCGTCGGTCTTGTCCCTCGCCCTCCGCTGCAGCTCGAGATATCGCCTTCCGGCCATCGTCTCTTTGGTTGCCCGCTTCACAGGATGACTTCCAGGGCTTGGCGAACCGCGCGCTCGGCGCCGTGGAACGATCGTGCCATCGCAATCAATGTCGCGGGCCTGGCGTCCTTGCGCCGTAGCCACCGGCGCAGCGCCTCCCACGCGACTTCCGATCCTTCACGATGCCGAAGCCGGATCACATCGACCAGCGAGCGCTTGGCTGAGTACAGGCCGAGGGTCAGTCCGTCCCCGATTCGGATCATTTCCCGGCCGAGCGCGAAGGTGTCTCTGGCAAAGACGTGAACGTCCGCCGGCGACTGCAGTGTCGGAATACGTCCACCGCGGGGGATTGCGATGTCAATGCGAGCCGGAATGACGTCGGTCAGACCGTGACGCGCAAGGGCGGTCATCAGGCAGAGCGTGCCCTCAGGGACCCGGAGGGCGATCTCGATGAGGTTGTGATCGGCAGGTGCGGCGTCCGCCCGTCGAAAGAGACCACGGCCCAGCTGCTCTAGATGCCCCTCATCGCGGTACCGATAGAGGCGCCGCGCAGAGAGCCCGGCCGCCATGGCGTCCGAGTAGGTAAAGACGGAAGGCAGAGTGCCCGGGATCCGAGTTGAGGGCTTGGCGGACATGGATGAACGTGTATACAGAGCTTTCTTATCTGTATACACTTTCTTCCGGCAGTAGACCTGATGTCCAGTGCCCCAGGTCCTTGTCGCACCACAAAAGATCGTCGCGATGATAGTCACCGGCAGGGTCGAAGAGCCGGTAGGGCTTCTCGCGCGGCTTCGCATTGACGATCGCGACGTGAGTGATCGGCATGATTTCCACTCCTCCGAAACCCAGGAAGACGGATTTCAGCTATCCCAGGGCAGTTGCCCCCAAGGCCTCACAATCGTCTATTTGCCCCCGCAAGTTGCCCCCAGGGTGTGCTCGCTGTCAAGGTCGCCGGGTCAACGGATTAGCGGCCAATTCTCCGATAATACCGTTGCGCATCAATAGCTTATGCGTACCCCGACGCAATGGGGCGTAGGCAGCGAAGCGGGGGAAAGAGCGGGATGGTGGCCAGGGGCGGAATCGAACCACCGACCCGCGGATTTTCACCCGCATATCGGCTACATAGGGGCTTATGAATCAATCACTTGCAGCGCTTGCCAGCCCCGTCCCCAGGCCCACCCAGGCACAATTACGGCACACCCAATCTGAGCTCGACACATTCCTGGCACATCACCTCGTCACAGGGGCCGGCATGCACGTTTTGGGATTGGGAGCACTTGCACAAAACTTAAAGAGTATTTAAGTTTTGTGTATGCACTCAGGCCACGCCACGGAGCCGACTTGGCAGGCACTATACGACGTCGCCGCCGCCCAAGAAGGCCTCTTCACCACCAAGCAAGCCGCGGCCGCCGGCTATTCGCCCCCGCTGCTCGCGCATCACCA
>JAJZLX010000489.1 GCA_021850555.1 Pseudomonadota bacterium
GCTCACGTCCAACTACGGCTGAAGAGGTGAATCGATGAGCCCGTTCTCCCGCAACCTGTTTCCGGTCTTGTGGCTCGCCTGGGCCGCCTACTGGCTGATCGCCTCCCGTCATGTCAAAGCCGTGGTGCGCAGCGAGCCGCCGTGGTCACGGCTCCTGCACATCATTCCGCTGGCGGCAGCCACCCTGCTCCTGGCGCTGCCGGTCACGCCGATTGCGTTTCTCAACGAGAAAATTCTATTCCCGCAGGCCACATGGCCGTTCTGGGCGGGCGCCGCCCTCACCGCGGCCGGCCTCGCCTTCACGATCTGGGCCCGCCTCAACATCGGAAAGAACTGGAGCGCGATCGTCACCATCAAGGAGGATCACGAGCTCATCACGAGCGGTCCGTACCGGATCGTGCGCCACCCCATCTACACCGGCCTCCTGCTCGGCTTCGCCGGCTCCGCTCTCGCACGCTGCAGCTGGGCCGGCGCGCTCGCCCTCGCCATTGCTTGCGCGGCGCTGTGGCGCAAGCTGCGCCTGGAGGAGCGCGGATTGCGCGGGCATTTCGGGGACCGCTATGCGGCCTACAGCAGGCGCGTCGCGGCGCTGATCCCGGGTGTGCTCTGACTGCGGGCAAAGAGGCGCTCACGGGCACGGCCGGGATCCTCGATACGCCGATGCCGGAGTGCTCGTTGCCTTCCGGGCCGCAAATCCCGGACAATGGCGCACGGAGCCCCATCCTCGGAGCGTGCGCCGGTACGATGAGCCCCGCAGCGAGAAGCGTCCGGCAAGCGGCGGTGCGGCCCTTCCTGTGGCTGCACCGCAGGCTGCTGCCCGATGACGAGTGGGTAGGGTGGAGCCCCTACGTGTGGCTGTGCTTCCTCGGCTTATTCTTCGTCAACGACTCGCCCCGCCAGTACTCGCCCCTGTGGTGGCTGCCCGCCGCTGCCGGCCTCGCGATCTTTCTGGTGCTGTACTTCCGCCTCTACCGCCTGCCCTACCAACCGGTCACGAGGGAGCTGATCGGGATCATCTGGGGCGTCGCGCTGCTCGGCTACGTGTTTCTGCTCATCCCGCCCCACAGCGGCTCCATATTCGTCATGTACGCGGCCACCTTCTGCAGTGTGCGCCTGCGCATGCGCACGGCGCTCGCGATGATGCTCGCCGTCTTGGGCGTGTTCGCGCTGGAGGGGCTCGCCGCCCATCGGCTCCTCGGGCTGGCGAATTCCTCCTGGTCCTACGGGGCGCTCACCGCGCTGCTGGTCGGCGTGGGCAACATGGGGATCGCGGAAGCCGCCCGCCGCAACCGCGCGCTCAAGCAGTCGCAGGAGGAAATCCGCCGGCTCGCCGCGAGCGCCGAGCGTGAGCGCATCGCACGCGATCTGCACGACCTGCTCGGGCACACCCTCACGCTCATCACGGTGAAATCCGAGCTCGCCGCCCGGCTCACCGAGCGCGACATGGCCGGCGCCGCGCGCGAGATCCGCCAGGTCGAGCGCATCTCGCGCGATGCGCTGCGGCACGTGCGCGAGGCGGTCGGGGGCTACCGCGGCGGCGGACTGGCCGCGGAGACCGTCAATGCGCGCATCGCCCTCTCGGCGGCCCGCATCCGGCTGAAGGAATGCGAGACCGGCGCCCACCTGCCCGAGGCGCACGACCGGTTGCTGGCGCTGACCCTGCGCGAAGCGATCACCAACGTCGTGCGCCATTCCGGCGCGCACGAGTGCCGCATCAGCCTCGACTGCGCCGGCGGCGAGGCGCGCCTGTCGGTGCGGGACGATGGCCGCGGCGGCCCCATCGCGGAAGGCAACGGCCTGCGCGGCATGCGCGAGCGCCTGCAGAGCCTGGGCGGGCGGCTCGCCATAGAGTCCGGACCCGCCGGAACGTGCGTGCGCGCCTTCGTGCCCCTCGAGCCTCCCCTGCCCCTGGCCGCCGCCTCCGCATGATCAGGGTGCTCATCGCCGAAGACCAGGGCATGATCCTCGGCGCGCTCGCGGCGCTGCTCAACATGGAGGAGGATATCGAGGTCATCGCCTGCGCCGGCAACGGGGCCGAAGCCCTGCATCTGGCGAAAGAAAAGCAGCCGGACGTGGTGGTGACGGACATCGAGATGCCGGGCATGACGGGCCTGGAGCTCGCCGCAGCCCTTCGCGATCTGCGCCATTGCGCCCGGATCATCATCGTCACCACCTTCGCCCGTCCGGGCTATCTGCGCCGTGCGCTCGATGCCGGCGTGCGCGGCTACGTGCTCAAGGATGCGCCCGCCCGCATGCTCGCCGACGCAATCCGCACCGTGCATGCCGGCCGCAAGGCCATCGCGCCGGAGCTCGCCGCCGAGGCCTGGGAGGCCGCCGATCCGCTCACCGAGCGCGAGCGGTGCATCCTGCGCCTGGCCGCAGACGGATCGAGCAGCGCGGAAATCGCCCGACAGCTGTGCCTGTCGGAAGGCACGGTGCGCAATTATCTGTCGGAGGCGATCAGCAAGCTCGGCGCGGCGAACCGCATCGAGGCGGCGCGCATTGCCCGCCAGCGAGGCTGGCTGTGAAGGTGGATCGATGACTCGCCTCGCCGAAGCCCCGTCCCCGCCGCAGGCTCATCAGGACGCCAACGCGCTCCTCGGCGCAAGCACCTGCTCCACCGGCACGGGCCGCCCGAAGAGGTACCCCTGGTAGCGGCTGCAGCCGTACTGGCGCAATACGGCGAGCTGCTCCGGCGTCTCCACGCCCTCGGCCATGACCGGCAGGTTGATGTGGTGCGACATCGCGATGATGGCGCCCACGATGGCCCTGTCATTGACGTCAGTGACGATGTCACGGACGAAGGAGCGGTCGATCTTGAGCTGATCGAGCGGCAGTTGCTTGAGGTACTGGAGCGAGGAGTAGCCCGTGCCGAAATCATCGAGCGAGAAGCGCACGCCCTGCGCCTTGAGCGTCCCCATCGTCTCGACGATCCGCTCGAGATCCCCCTGCAGCAAGGTCTCGGTCAATTCCAGCTCGAGCCGGCAGCCCTCGATGCCGTGGCGCCGGATCGCCCCGAGCACCTGCGCGCCGAAATCCGGCTGCTGGAACTGCAGCGGACTGACGTTCACCGCGATCGACAGATCGCGGGTGTGCGCGTGCCGGTCCCAGGCCGCCAGCTGCGCGCAGGCCGCATCGATGACCCAGCGTCCGATCGGCACGATCAGGCGCGTCTCCTCGGCGAGCGCGATGAACTCCCCCGGCGCCACCAGCCCGCGGCGCGGGTGATTCCACCGCAGCAGCGCCTCCGCGCCGAGGACGCGTCGCGCATGGTCGACCTGGATCTGGTAGTGCAGCAGAAAATGGCCGGCATCGACGGCCTTGCGCAACTCCCCCTCGAGCAGCGTGCGCGCGTTGAGGCTGCGCTGCATCAACGGATCGAAGAAGCGCAACGCGTTGCCTCCGGCCTTCTTCGCCTGGCGCACCGCGACGTTGACCTGCCTGATCAGGTCCTCGACGGTCTGCTGTTGACCGCAGAGAAGGGTCGCGCCCACGCTGCACCCGAGGTGAATCTCCCCCTCGGGGAGCGCATAGGCGCCGGACAGCGCCCGCATCCATTTCAGCCCGAATGCCTTGGCCTCATCGACGGCCGCCACGGGCTGTCGTCCGAGGGCCTCGAGCAGGATCATGAACTCATCCCCGTCCACGCGGGCGAGCGTACCGCCCTCGCCCACCTCGGCTTGCAGCCTCACCGCCACCTGCCGCAGCAGTGCATCGCCCGCGGCATGGCCGAGCGTATCGTTCACGCACCGGAATCCGTCGAGGTTGAGCAACAGCAGCGCGCCGAACTCACCACTCCCGGCGCTCGCGGCAAGCGCCTGGCAGAGCCTCTCGCGCAGCAGCTGCCGGTTCGGCAGCCGTGTGAGCTGATCGAAGTACGCCAGGTGGCGGATGCGCCCCTCGGCCTGCTTGCGCTCGGTGATGTTACGCAGACACGCCACGAGCCGCACGACCTCGCCCGAGGCGTCCTTCAAAGCGGTCACCGCGCAATCGGTCATGACGATGCTGCCGTCCCTGCGCACGAGTCGCCGCTCCGTGCGGCGTGCCTCGGCGCGCCCGGCGGCGAGGTCGGCGATGTTGCGCATCGCCTCGGGCAGCTCCTCCGGGGCGATCAGGTCGGCGACCGTCTTGCGCGAGAGCTCATCGGCCTCGTAGCCGATCTCGCTGCGTGCAATCGCGTTGGCCTGCACAATCCGGCCGCTTTTCGGCTCGAGCGTCACCAGGGCATCCGGGCAACGCTCGAAGAACTCCTGAAAGCGCTCCTCGGACTGCAGGCGCCTGCGCCGCGCCGCGGCCATGACGAGCGCGCACAGCGTGCCGGTGGCGCACACCCCCGCGAGGAAACAAAGACCCTCGACGACAAGCCCGATCAATGGCCGCTCCGATCGAGACGCCGGCTTCGTGCCCGCACGCACCCCGGCGCATGCAGCGAGGCAGCGCTGCGCACCCTGGTGACCGTCAATACGCAAGCAAGACGTAGGGCTCGAGTATCGGGCGAACCGCTCGGGTCTTTCTGTGACGCGGTTCAAGCCCCGGCCGCCCGCCGGGGGCTCGCCCCCGGCGACTCGGCGCTCACGCGCCCGGGCCGAGCCCCCCCCGGGCGCACCCGCAGCTTCACCCAGTCGTTCTCCATCCGCCACCGCCGGACCCCGTAGCGTGAAGCGCAGGCACGACACAGGCACACGGACGTGCCCCGCCGCCGCAGGTGGCGGAGCCGCGGGCAAACACCCCGCTTTTTGCCCGAGGCGCGCCGGGCCGGGCACGATGCCCGGATCCAGCGCTTCCTAATAGTGGAACTTGTAGAGCAGCTCGGCGTAGATCTCGAACGGGTTGTTCCAGTGCACGCCGCCGAAGGTCAGGGCGTTGTCCGTGAGCAGGTGCTTGTTGGTGACGTTCAGCCCCG
>JAJZLX010000737.1 GCA_021850555.1 Pseudomonadota bacterium
TGGCGGGCTTTGCCGCGGTGTTCGTGCCGCTGATCCTCTGGTATACGAGCTGGGCGTTCTGGGTGATGCGCGGCAAGGTCAGCGCCGAGAAGATCGCGCGCGATGAACATGCTTATTGAGGACGGAGCGATGCGCACATTCCTCTATTTCCTGCTGTTCATGTTCCTCGCCGTCGTGATCACGATCCTGGCGGCGATCCTCGGGGCCGAGGGGGCCTGGTATTTCGCCTGGCTGATCGGCACGGCCATGCTGGTGCTGATCAGCGCCGCCGGCGGCGCGCTGCTCGATGCGCAGGAAGCCAGTGCCGCCGCCGGGCGCGAGCAGTCCTGATCGCGCCGGAGCACGCCTCGTCCCCGGGGCTCGCCCCGCCTGCGCATCAGGCCGACGGAGCGGGCAAGGGCTGGCTGCGCGGCGCGGCGCGGGAGATTCGCCGCCCGCTGCATCGCGTCGCGCTGTTGACGGCAGCGCAGGCGCTGGCGCTGGTGGCGCAGGCGTGGCTGCTGTCAGGGATTCTCGCCGAGGCTCTGTTGAGGCGCGCGCCGCTGGCGCGCCTGTGGCCGCAGGCTTTGGCGCTGCTGCTGCTCGCGCCGGCGCGCTTCGCATTGAGCGTCGGCGCCCGGGACACGGCCGAGCGAGCGGCCCAGCGCCTGGCCGACTCGCTGCGCGGCCGGCTGCTGCGCAGCGCCCAGGCGCTCGGGCCGTATCGGCTGCGCGCCGAGGCGAGCGGCGATCTGATCACCCAGCTGGTCGACGGGATCGACGCGGTACAGGCGTACTTCGCGCGCTACCTGCCGCAGGCGCTCGGCGCGGTCCTGATTCCGGTGTTGCTGCTGCTGTTCGTGTTTCCGGCGGACTGGCTTTCGGGTCTGATCCTGCTGCTCACCGCACCGCTGATCCCGCTGTTCATGTCATTCGTGGGACACGCCGCCGAGCACGCCAGTGAGCGCCGGTACGCACAACTGCGGCGGCTCGGGGCGGCATTCATCGAGGCGCTCGGCGGACTCGTCACGCTGCGCCTGCTCGGCGCCGCCGACCGCTTCGCGCAGCACCTGGACGAGCAGAGCGAGGCGTATCGCACGCTCACGATGCAGGTGTTGCGCATCGCCTTTCTTTCGGCGCTCGTGCTCGAGTTCTTCGCGATGGTCAGCATCGCCATGGTCGCGGTGTTGATCGGTTTCCGGCTCCTGTGGGGCGAGTTGCACTTGCGCGCCGGCCTGTTCGTGCTGCTGCTCGCGCCGGAGCTGTATCTGCCGCTGCGGGCGCTCGGTGCGCTGCGCCATACGCGTATGGACGCGCTGGCCGCGGCGCAGCGGTTCGCGGCGCTCGATGAGCTGCCGCCGGTGGCGCGGCCGCGGGCGGCCCCCGTGGCGATGGCGGAGGCGCCGCAGATCGCCATCGACCGCGTCTGTTATGCGCATCGCGGCCGGACCGCGGCGCTGCGTGACTGCAGCATGGTGCTGCACGCTCGGCGCGTGACCGCACTGGTCGGGGCAACCGGCGCCGGCAAGAGCACGCTGCTCAGTCTGCTGCTGTGCTTCGCGGCGCCGGACAGTGGCTGCATCCGCGTCGACGGGATGGACTTGACGACGCTCGATGCGGATCAGTGGCGAGCGCGCGTGGCATGGGTGCCCCAGCGAGCGCACGTCTTCGAGGGCAGCGTGCGGGACAATCTGCTGCTGGCCGCGCCCCAGGCCGATGTCGCTGCGCTGGAGCGCGCCGCCGAGCGTAGTGGACTCGCGCCGGTGCTCGCACGGCTGCCTCGGGGCTGGGACACGCCGCTCGGCGAGCACGGACTGGGGCTCTCGGGCGGGGAGTTGCAGCGCCTGGCGCTGGCGCGGGCACTGTTGCGGGAGCGGGCAACGGTCTGGCTGCTCGATGAGCCCACCGCCCATCTCGATGCCGCCAGTACGCGCGCAGTGGAGTCGCTCATCCGCGGTGTCGCCGCCTCGCGCACGGTACTTCTGGTCGCGCACCGATTGAGCGCAGCCCGCGCTGCCGACTGGGTGGTCGTCATGAGCGGGGGGCGTATCCTCGAGCAGGGCCCCCCGAGCGAGTTGGCGAGCGCGCACGGCGCGTATGCTGCGCTGTTGCAGGCGGAGCAGTCATGAGCGCCTCGCAGGCGGCGCCGGCCGAACCGGCGATCCCCCAAGCCCACCCGGCCGGGGCGCGCAACGGGCCCGGCGGCGCGGCGGCGCGCTCCCCGGTGCGCCGGCTCCTGGCGGTCCTCGACCTGCACCGCGCGTGGATGGCCGGCGGCGCGGCGCTCGCGTTCCTCGCGGCCTTCGCGGCCATCGGCTTGATGGCGGTGTCGGGCTGGTTCATTGCGGCGATGGCGTTGGCCGGGGCCGCCGGCGCGGCCATCAACTACTACACGCCCGCCGCGGCCATCCGCGCCTGCGCCATTGCGCGCAGCGGCGGGCGCTACGGCGAGCGCGTCGTGACGCACGAGGCGACCCTGCGCGCTCTGGCGGGATTGCGCGCCTGGCTGTTTCGGCGGTTGATTCCGCTCGCGCCGGCGCGCCTCGCGGCATTGCGCAGCGGCGAGCTGTTCGCACGCCTGCGCGCCGACATCGATGCGCTGGAGCATTTCTATCTGGCCGTGCTGGTGCCGGCCGCGGTGGCCGTGTTGTCCGTGCTCATGGCGCTCGTCTTGTGCGTGATCGTGCTGCCGGCCGCCGCGCCTGTGCTGCTGCTTGGCGTCATGATTGGCGGAGTCTTGTTGCCGCTGTGGATACGGCGGCGGGCCCAGCGCGATGCGACGCGGTCGGTGGCCGAGGCCGGCATGCTGCGCGGATTGCTGCTCGATGCATTGCGCGGACATGACGATCTGCTCGCCTGGGGGGGTGTGGCCGCGCACACCGCGCGCATCGATGCGCTGGCGGAGCGTTTGGGCGGGCGGCGCAGCCGCATCGAGCGGTTGCGGGCCGTCGGTGGGGGGTTGGCGGGCGTGCTCGCGCAACTGACACTGCTCGCCATCCTGGTCATCGCGGTGCCGGCGGTGCGCGGCGGCGTGCTGCCGCCGGCGGAGCTGGCGATGCTCTCGCTGCTGACGCTCGCGCTGTTTGAAGTGCTCGGTCCGCTGCCGGAGGCGCTGGCGCAGTGGCATGCCGCGCTCGGCGCGGGGGCGCGGGTGTTCGAGCTGGCCGACACGCCGCCGCCGTTCGTCGAGCCGCGGACCAGCGTCCCGTTGCCGGCGGCCCCCGCCATCGTGTTCGAGGACGTGCGTCTGCGCTACGCCGAGGACGCACACTGGGCGCTCGACGGGATCGACCTGACGCTCGCCGCCGGCGCGCGGCTCGCCGTGGTCGGGGCCTCGGGCGCGGGCAAGAGCTCGCTGCTCGCGGCGCTGTTGAAACTCTACCCGGTGCAGACCGGCCGCGTGCTGTTCGGGGGCGAGCCGCTGGAGGCTGTGCAGGGGGACGTGCTGCGCCGGCACATCGCGGTCATAACCCAGCACACCACGCTGTTCAACCTGTCGCTGCGGGACAATCTGTTGCTGGCGGCGCCCGAGGCGGGTACCGACCGGATCGAGCGTGCCGTCCGTCTGGCGCAGTTGGAGGCATTCGTGGCGTCTTTGCCGCAGGGTTACGCCACGGTGCTCGGCGAAGCGGGAGTGCTGGTCTCGGGCGGTGAGGCGCGACGCATCGCCATCGCCCGCGCGCTGCTGCAGGAGGCGCCCGTGCTGGTGCTCGACGAGCCGACCGAAGGCCTGGATGCGCGCACCGTCGGGGAGCTGTACGCGGCGCTGTCCGCGGTCGCGCGCGGGCGGACGATGTTGCTCATCACCCACCGGCTGAGCGGACTGGCCCGACTGGTGGACGAGGTGGCGGTGATGGACGCCGGGCGCCTCGTCGCGCGCCTTCCCGTGGATGAATATCTGGCCCGCGAGCGCGGCGCATGAACCGAACCGCGCCGGCGGACGGCGTTGCGGATGCTGTCGCGGCACTGTGCCATGCCGCCCGTGGCTGGGGGAAGCGGCCAGGCGTTGTCCGTTCCCCTTTTTTTGTTTTTTTGGGGGGGGGGTGACCTGCTCGGCAGCATCGCCTATCTGTTCCTGACCTCGAAATCCCAGCTCGCGCCCCAGGAGGATCAGGGCGTGGTGATGTATCAGCTCATCGGTCCGCCGGATGCGACGCTGCAGCAGGTGCGCAGCTACGAACGGCAGATCTACCAGGCGGCGCGGACGCTGCCGGAATATCGGCAGATGTTCCAGATAACGGGCACCCCGTCGGTGAACCAGGGGCTCGGCGGCGTGCTGCTGAAGCCGTGGAACCGGCGGATCCGCACGGCGACGCAGATCCAGAAAATCCTGCAGGCGCGCTGGAATCACATCGCCGGAGCCCGCATCGGGGCCTTCCAGTTCCCGCCGCTGCCGGGCGCGAGCGGCTTGCCGGTGCAGTTCGAGATCACCACCGCCCAGCCGATCAGCAGACTGTACTCGGTCGCCCGCCAGGTGCTGGCGCGGGCCCGAGCGAGCGGCCGGTTCTTCTTCGTCGACAGCGACTTGAAGATCGACGAGCCGCAGGACGAGCTGATGGTCAGTCCGTCTAAAGTGGCCGACCTGGGCCTGACGCAGCAGGACGTGGCGAGCACCCTCGGCGCCGCCCTCGGGGGCGGTTATGTCAATTACTTCGAGCTCGGCGGACGCTCCTACGAGGTGATCCCGCAGGTGCAGCAAAGGTACCGGTTGAATCCCCACCAGATCCTCGACTATCACCTGCGGACCGCCAGCGGCGCGCTGGTCGAGTTCGGCACCGTGGCGCGGCTGAAGCGCGCGGTGGTACCGCAGGCGATCAATCGCCTCCAGCGCTTGAACTCGGCGATGATCGCCGGGGTGGCCGCGGTCCCGCAGGGCGAGGCGCTCGCGTTCCTGCGCAAGACGCTGCGCGAGGTGGCGCCG
>JAJZLX010000161.1 GCA_021850555.1 Pseudomonadota bacterium
GCGACGGCTTCGAGCAGCGCGCCGATGCCGGAAGCGTCGTCGTCCAGCCGAAAGTCGGCGGCGGTGAGCACCGGCACGACGTCGCCGCGACTCTTGTAGAGGTTGGCGAGGATGCGGATCAGGTCGCGCGTCTCCTGCGCGTCGGTGGCGATCAGCACCTGTTCTTCGAGCAGACGCAGCAGGTGCGGCGCGTAGGGCCACGATTCGGTGAACTCGCGACGCTTGCGCTCCTGTTCGGCGGGCGGCACGTCGAGCAGGCGGAAGGATTCGGCAACGTGCTGCGCGATCAGCGATTCGATGGTGCCGCTGGCGATCTGCAAACGGTTGTCGAACAGGCGGTGCAGCAGCATCCGGCGGCGATCCTGCTGGATGCGCTCGGCGCTGCCACCCGCCTTGAAGTCGATCGCGACCGGGTTGACGCGATGCACCTGCTGGTAGGCGTCGCTGCCGCCGTTGCGCACCGAAATCACCAGCACCAGCAGGTCGGGGCGCTCTTTGGCGATTTCCGAAAGAATCTGGATGAAGTTGAACGCCCAGTTCTTCCACGGATACTGCTTGGTGTTGGTGAGGCCGTCGTACCACGTCTGGAACTCGTCCAGCAGCAGCATTGTCGGCTTGTTCTCCAGCAGTTCGATGATGTGCTTGTCGGACGGGATTTCTGTCTTGGAGGCGCCTTGGCCCTCCCACTTGCCCTTGATGAAGGTACCGTGCGGATGGTTCTCGAACAGCACGTCCCACAAGAACTTGTAGCGGTGGCGGTGCAGGCTTTCGCCGATCACGTGCAACCCGTCGCGAAGCGCGATCTTGCCGACGTTGGGGTCGGCCAGCGTGGTAGCCCACGCGTTGAGCCACTCGCCGGTCGAAGCAGGGTCGGTGACCGCGTGGTAGAGCGCGGCCATCAAGTGCGATTTGCCGAGGCCACGTTCGCCGATCACGACCACGGGGCGACCCTGATTGGGACCGACCGCCTCGATGCCTTTCAGCAGGTCGTGCGTGGGATAGGTGATCTCCAGGAACTGCTTGGCCGCGATTTGGGTCGCGCCCGTATGCTGGTCGTTGGACAGCTCGATGGCCGTCCCCTTGAGGCGCTTGCCCCGGAATTCATCACGTAGCGTCAGTCCAAGCATTACTTCCGATCCCCCTTGCTTGATGTCCCGCTCGTCGCTCGTTCGGGCTCGCCTGCCGATTGCTGCTTAATCCAGCTCTCAATGTCGCTACGCGAGAAGCGCCACGTTCCGCCGACCTTGAATGCCGGAATTTTCTTGGCTCCGGCGAGACGGTAAATCGTCCGCTCGGTAACCTTCAAATAGACCGCCACTTCTTTGAGCGTGAGAATTTCGCCGAAACCGGCCGAGCCCTTCATTCGCCCATCCGCGTTGAGAAATTAGGGGTAAAATAGTACAAATTTGTCAGGCGCGTAAACTGGGTAGTTGTTCTCAGTTTCCCGTGTAGTCTGATTTCTGGTGCATCGACACCTCTCGAGCGGTGATGCCGAGCTGCAGCGGTGGATCGACGATAACGGCCTATGCGCCCGCTGTGCGCTGACGGACTGACTGGCCACCGTGAGCGACGCTGCGCAGGTGATCGCTATCCGATGTGCGGCCGGTCGCCGCCGTTACAGCTTATCCTCGGCGGACGGCCGCACCTTCGGCGCGTGGCGGAGATACTTGAGCATATCCTTTGGCTTGGCCGACCCCGCGCGCTCGCCCAGGAACTCCCGAGCGGTGCGCAGGCACCCGACCTTCTCGGCCACGGCGGCGGCGATGAACTGGTTGAGAGAAACCCCATCACTCGCTGCCAGCTCGGCCGCCGCCTTCTTGACCGACGCGGGCAACTTCAGGGGATACGTGCTCTTGCTCATGGCGTGATCCTCTTCAGGAACGTCCCGGGCGTCACCACCTCGATACCGAACTCTCCGGCCACAGGCTCAAAGTCCCGCACATTATGCGTGACGATCACCTTCGACCTGCCGTTCACCGCGGCCTCGAGCACGATCTCATCGTCGGGATCGGCGAGCTGCGGGCGCCAGAGAAAATGGACCTCGACGGGCTCGGCCGCGCTTGCAAATGCGGCCATGAAGCCGGCAATGTCCTTCTCATCCATTCCGGTCGCCAGACGTTGCTCAGGGCGCTTCAGGACCTCTTCGTACTCGAGGAAAAGCGCCGTCGTCGCGAGCGGCACCAGGCGTTCCTCGGCGACGAACTCCAGGAGACGATTGCTGGCGCCGAGCCTGCTCCGCAGCCCCGCCACGATCACGGAGGTATCGAGAACGACCCGTGGCGGTTCCATATGATGTGACATCCTATACGATGTCACTTCTCATGGGAAGCGGACCCGCTCCCATGCCCGGCCTTTCTGCTGCATCGGGAATCGCCCAAGCCGTCGGCGATCAACGCGCGGTATTCCCATTCCATCAGCGCCCGTGCCCTTCGGATGAGATACCGCACCTGAGCCCGGAGGCCGCCATCCGGCTGCCATCCGCGAGCGACCGCGGCGCTTCCGAAAAGCGCGACCGCGAGCTCGCGCTGGGAAGCCCCGGCAGCCAGGCCGTCGAGTACCTGCAGTGCCCGCACGTGAAGGAGATCCGCCCGATTGGGACGCTGGGGTGAGGGCTCCTCCTCGCTCCCGGGGACCGGAATCAGCGCCCGAAACGCGGTCAGCGCTGCCCAGGCTGCTTGGATCTCGCCGGCCGCCGGGATCTGGTAGGCGAATCGATCTCCGCTGGCCAGATCGTCTCCCAGTCGCAGTTGCACCTCCTGCGAGAGGCGGCGGACGGCGAGCCGAAGCCCGCCGCCATCGTCGAACAGGCTCTTGCGGCCGGCGAGGCGCCAAAGCGAAAAGAGCTCCGCCACCATTGCGCGATTCCGCTGCACGCACGTTTCGTCTCGCACCAATGTGACGGGCGATGGCGCGGCGATCGACCAGACTGGCGAAACCTGCCGCGCATCGAGCTGCGGATCAACGAGCGCTCCGAGCCCCCACCGTGCTGCGATACGGTGCGACGCGTTGCGACGGTACCGCACCCAGTCGCGCACGTAGCGCGGATTGCGACGTAAGTACTCCCACGCCCGGGAACCGGGCTCGAGGTGCAGCGTGTAAGCATACGCTGCCGAACATGTCCATGCATCGTCCATGGCGGAGTACGGAGTTCATCGTGGTTCTCCACCATCCGACTTCGACGCAGGCCGCGACGTCTGCTGTAGCGCAGGTCGCGGGAAAATGGAAGACCCCGTTTCGCCCAATTTTCCGCCGAAACTCGACCAGCGCTCTCCGAACACCGCCCGGGATTTCCCTTCCGCTTCATTTGTGCGCAAAGACACCCGATACGCGGGTAGCGCTTTGCCCACCGATGCGGTAATGCTCGCGAATAACGGTAGGCGACGTCCGGCTATCCACCGTGACGTCGCGTGCTCAACGGACGTCGCAGCATGCTGGTACTCAAACAGTCCGATGCTCCTCGCGAGATCCCGCGGCTCATCCGGCCGCTCGAGCTGCGGCAGTATCGCTACTTCGTGGTCCTCGCCGAGGAGTTGCATTTCGCGCGCGCGGCCGAGCGCCTGTGCGTCGGGCAGTCGAACCTGTCACGCGAGATCCGATCGCTCGAGCATCAGGTCAGACTGCGCCTCTTCTACCGGACCAGCCGCCACACGGAACTGACCGTTGCCGGCAAGAGACTCCTCGAGTCCGCCCGGCGGGTGCTTGCCGCCGAGGAACACGTTCGTCTCAGCATCGGAGAGCTGAGGCGAGACTGCCAGGAGCGCCTTCGCCTTGGCATCTGCGAGCGCGTTGGATGCTCCCGCATCGGTGCGGCCATCACCGCATGGCGCCGTACGGCCCCCGGCATCGAGCTGCGGGTCGTCAGCCGCTCGGGACGCGCGCTCCTCTGCGAGATCGAGAGCGGCCTGCTCGACGCCGGAATCACCGCCATGCCGGTCACGGAGCCAGGCATTGCAACTGAGAAGCTCTGGACCGACCCCTGGGTCGTCGCGCTGGCGCAGGACCATGCTCTCACCTCGGCGCGGGCGATCGAGCTCGCCGAGATCGCCCGCGAGCCGCTCGCGCTTTTCTCACCGGCTCCCGGCGACACGTTCGAGCGAAGCCTCCTAGATCACGTACGGGGTTTCGATCCGCCGCTCTTCATCGCCGAGCACTCCTCCAGC
Source organism: Pseudomonadota bacterium (assembly GCA_021850555.1). The sequence goes on from JAJZLX010000161.1 coordinate 4,161, forward strand.
GCCTCGGCACTCATGACGTGGGTGGAGGCGGGATGCGGCGTCGGCCTTCTCACGGCTTCGCAAGGGAATGGCGTCGCACACTCGAACGTGATGCTCCGACCCCTTCGCCGAGGGCTTCCGAGCGCCGAGGTTCGCCTCCTGCGCGGCGATGCCCCGCCCTGCAGGCCGCTGGCACGGTTGATCGAGAGCCTGCGGTCGAGTCCCACGTAAAGGAGCCCGTCGCTTCAATGGTTTATACCCACCCAACTTGGGTGGCGAGAAGCAGAAGCGATGCGGCGGATTGCTCCCGCAGCCGGCGAGTGGAGGCCGAGCGCCGGATGCCCGCCACCCTATTCGGCGCTCGATCGCCTGCTGTCAGGGCTGATCGAGCTGGCGAGCCTCCCGTGACCGCTCCCGCCGCATTAGCGCCTTGAACGCTTTGTCGCGCAGGATGAACTGCGTGAGCATGTGCGGGATGAGATCGGCGGCCAGCACCGTCTCACCCCAGGTCTCACTATGCAGGGCGGCGTAGCGGTCGAGCTGAGCTTTGAGCCCGACGGGCACGGTGAGGGTGAGCTTCACGGTATCGGTGCTGGGCAGCGGCCCGAGACGCAGCTTGGTGTTCACGGAATGTCGTCCTTCAGGGGCTCGAGGATTCGTCGTTCGGGTAGGGGCGGAGGATCAGATCCTTGTTCACGATCACCCGCACCGGGAAGCCCGGCCGGATGGTGATCGTCGGCTGGATGTCGAGATTGCGCTG
>JAJZLX010000243.1 GCA_021850555.1 Pseudomonadota bacterium
GCGTCGTGTGCGCTTTGCTCATCAGCGCTTCGCCGTCCGCATCGATCAGCACACCGTCCGTGAACGTGCCGCCGCTGTCTACCGAGATCCGAAAAGACATCGCGCCTCCTGATGAACACGGACTGCCTCTCTCCGGCGAGCCGGCAACCTCGTAACTGTAATTGAATTACAGTGTTGACGCAAACCACATGCGCGTCAGTCACCGAATTGCAGCCAGCCGAATCGCCCCAGCGCCATGGTCGTCACCCGGCGAGTGAACGCCGCCCAGGATTCCGGCCGGCGGCTGAGCCAGTGGTCGCCGTACAGGGCTCGAAAGACGCATTCCCTGTGTACCATACGGGCGACGTCCGTCGCGGCGCCGGCCGGCCGCTGCGGCAGCAGCGCCGCCACCCGCTCGACGTATACCAGCGATTCCCGTGAGCCCCGCTCGCGGAGCGCTTCATCAGTGACCGCGAGATTGATGATCTGGTGCAGGAACCGCTCGTGGCGCTCGATGTTTTCGCACATGGCGCGTACGACGGCCCGCACTCTGTCGATCGGGTCCTCGGTCTGCGCCGCCGCCTGCAGCAACCGTTCGTAGGTCGTGACGACTTGCCCGATCCAGCGGTCGTAGATGGCCCAGAAAAGACCCGAGAGCCCGTCCACCCGGGCGTAGAGGGCCGTGGGGGAGACCCGGGCGCGCCGGCAGGTGGCCTGGATCGTGAGCGCGTCCCGGCCCTGCTCGATCAGGATGTGCGTCCCCGCGTCCAGAATGCGATTCCAGGCCGCCTGACTGCGCTGCTGCAGCGGCGGGCGGATACGCTGACTCGAGGAGAGACTGCTCGCAGACCTGTCGGACATGGCGGCCTCTTGACCTGGCTGCGCCCTGGGCGGGGCGGGGGTCCCATGATTCACACAGCCCGGGCTGGTTGGCAACCCCGCGAGGCATACGACGCACCCATTGGATCCGAAGACGCGCCTGTACCCTGCCGGCACGGAACTCGCGCCCCAACCTCAGGCACATCGAACCCGTGACGCAGGCTCAAGGCGATGCCACTCGGCCCTCCGAATTCATCCCGGCGCGGGAGCTTCGGCCTCGAGCAGGCGCTGCATCCTGCGCCGCACGGCCACCGCGGCCGCATCCGTCGCCAGGAGCATGGGACGCAGCGACTCGCAGCTGCGGCCCAGGAGTCGCCCTTGCTGCGCCTCGATCATCGGCGCGTCCTCCCCTTGAAAGGCCTGCATCGGGGCCGCCGTCGGGTTCGCGGTGATATGATCGCTGGTGTGACAGAAAAAATCATTGAGAAACCCGGATTGAGCCGAGTCTTCTCGTTTTCGCCCGCGGCTGTCTAAATCTCCACGATCTCCTTCGGTGTCCGATGCAGGCAGTCCGACGCCCCGTGCTTCTCGATCAGGTAGACGTCGGTGTTGTGCGCGAACAGTCGCTCCGTGAGGATGCCAGGATGACACACGATCGCCATGTGCTCCTCGATCCGCATGGTCTCATCTTGCCGAATCAGCGGGCGCTCAACCATGTCGTAGCCCATGCCGTGCATGCTGAGTCGTCTTTCCTCCGGCAAAGAGCGGCTGCGCAGATAGGCATTGTGCTCTAGGAAGATCTCCCGGCATGACGCCCCGGGTTTGAGCAGCGTCAGTGCTTTCGCCTGCGCTTCCACGACTGCCGCCTGCGCCTCGCGCAGTTCCGCCGGCACCCGCCCGAGCACAAAGATGCGCGAAAGCTCGGTGTAAAACCCGCCCATGCCGTTGCACTCCACAAGAAGCGAATAGACGTCGCCTCTCTCCAAAGTTCGACCTTGCATGAACCGAGGGCGAAAGCTCGCGGCCTCGCCGGCGCCTGCGGATGAGCAGAGAAAGAGACCCTGCTCGCTACCGAATTGCTGCGACAGGTACTGCGCGTACGAGGCAACCTCAAAGTCCTTGAGGCCGGGGCGGATGAACTCCCGAACTCCGGCCATCACCTGATCCTGCATTGCGGCCACCGACCGGATGAGTTCGCGCTCCTCGGCGCTCTTGATGGCCTTGATTCGATCGACCGGATCGGTCGCGTCGATGATCGCGACATCGCCTGCAAGCAGCTCGCACAACCGCTGTCCGAAGCTGTGGTACATCGCGGCAGGCGCAACCAGCCCCACGCGCCTCGCTCCCATCCGGCGCACCTCCCTGGCGGCGATATCGGCGTCGTATCCCGCCGTGTAATGCACGGATGGGTAATTGGGGGTCGCCAACCGGCGCGCTATGCCGGTCTCACGCACCTCCGTGTCATCGCTCTCACGAATCCCGTTGAACGGGCCTTGCTCGATTATCGACATGCCCCCTTCCAGGGGAAACAGGACACTGGTCGGGTAGCCGTTCGTCGCCGGCTCGTTCGTGAACCATCGTACGTATCCGCCCACCCAGTCGCTCGAGCTCTGTAACACCAGAATATCGATTTCCCGCTCGCGCATTACGCCTCGCACAGCGCTCCACCGTCGTCGCAGCTCGCCGCTCGATACCCTATTGACGAATCTAGAGGTAGTTCGCGCCATATGGTCGATTTTTTTTGCGTCACCGTGGAACGATATTCAGCATCTGATCCATCCGCCCCGCGAGGAAATGCCTTATGTTCTGCTTTACGAGCGGATATGCCTGCTCAAGGTACACATCACTCATGCCCCCGAGCACGGGCGTTATGATGAGACGCTCTTCTGCCCACAGGGGATCATCCGGCGGCAGAGGCACCTGTCTGAATACATCGAGCGCCGCGCCGGCAATCCGGCCCCCGCGCACACAATGGAGCAACGCCCGTTCGTCGAGCACGCCGCCCCGCGCCACATTGATCAGGAAAGCGCCTGGTTTCATGGCGCTCAGTATACCCTCGTTGACGAGATTCTCCGTTTCCGACGAGAGCGGAATGGTTAACACCAGAAAATCAGCCTGCGAGGCAGCTTCGCGCAAATCATGCCGGTTGAATATCCTCTCGAAGGCGGGCGGCCGGCGCGCCGAGCTAGACACCCCGAGGACCTGCATCCCGAATGCCTGAGCGCGCAGCGCCAGCACTTCCGCGACCGATCCCACACCCACGATGACCAGTGTCTTGCCGAGCAGCAGCGGTTGCGGCCAGCGCTGCCATCGGCGCTCGCGCTGATTATCGAGCGTTCGGCGCAGGTTTCGGGCTAGAGCCAACATCTGCAGAAACACCAGCTCCGACATCTGCGGGCCGTGCATGCCGCGCGTAGACGTAATTACTACGTCGGGGGCCAGCGACGGCAGCCGGAGGATCGCGTCTGTGCCGCTTGTCAGGGACTGAATCCACCGCAACTGCGGTGCGCCCCGAACCAGTGCGTCATCGAACTGAAAATGATGTCCAATGATCGCTTGCGCATCCGCCGACTTGGCCAACGCCTCGTTTCGAGCGTTAGTTGCAAAAAGATCGATGTTCGGAAAGTCCGAGCGCGCAAGCGAGGCAAAAGCAGTTGCGTCGGCCTCCGGTGCACCGATGTAGATTATATGCGACATCGATATCCCCGCCAGTCACCTCGCCGCCGTGCTTGCACCGAACGTTCCGGCCATAGGATGGGGAAGGAAATCCACCTGGGCATCGATGACCGCCGGTAGATTGCTGTCTGCGGCACGTTCCAGGGCCGGCCCGATTTGATCGACTCTATCGACGCGTTCGCCGTAGCAACCGAATGCGCGCGCAATCGCGGCGTAATCGGTACCTGACAGATCGGTGCCGAAATCAAATCCGTGGGCCCTCTGCCCTGCCCGAATCACACCCCAGGCCTGGTTGTTGTGGATGATGGTGATCACCTTGGCCCCGTAACGCCGTGCTGTATCAAGCTCCTGGATCGTGAAACCGAACGCTCCGTCGCCCGTGATGCAGAAGGACGTGCGGTCCGGATAGGCCCGAGCCAAAGCGATGGCTGCCGGCAGTCCAAATCCTAGGTGGGCCATGCCCGGCTCGTGGAACCGCGTTCTTGGCTCCAGGGCCGGGAGGAACTCGTTGCTCCAGAAGCTCGTATGTCCGCCGTCTAACGTGACAAAGTCGCGCGGCCGAACATGCTCCCGCACCGCGCGCATCAGCACGGCGGGATGCATACGCTCGGAGCGGTAGGCCGTCGCTTCACCAAGAAGTCGATCGACATATTGTTGTCGCTCCTGTCTGAGTGAGGCACTCCAGGACAGCTCGGCCTCGGATTGGCGCCCGTGGGCAAGCGCACCCAAGAGTCCCTCGAGAGCCTCTCGAGCGTCTCCCATGAGTCCGATCGTGAGAGGCACATTCTGTCCGAGCACCTGTGGGTCTATGTCGATCTGAATGAGCTGCCTTTCCGGCACGTCCGTCCACTTCGGCGGTCCATCGATCCACATAAAGGATGAAAAGCGGCACCCGACCGCGAGCATTACGTCCGCTTCCCGCATCGCTCGCACGACGGCCGGGCCGCCGATGAGCCCGCCTTGGCCGATGAAGCTCGGATGGTCACTCGGCAGCACGCCAAGGCCCATCTGTGTCGTGATCGCGGCAGCGCAGAGCCGCTCGGTGAGTGCGCGGAAAGCCCGCTCAGCTCCTGCACGCGCGACGCCGCCGCCGCCGACCAGCAACGGCCTTTTCGCTCGCAGCAGTAGTTCGGCCGCTGCCCCAAGCGCAGGAGCGGGCGGTATCGGCGCAAGCAACGCGCGATAGCTCCTCGGCGGCGCCTCGAGCTCCGCGAGGTCATATTCACACTCCGCTGACAATACATCCGCGGGAATATCCACGTGCACGGGCCCAGGCCGTCCAGTGTGCGCGACTCTCAGCGCCCGATGCAGCACCTCTGGAATACGCGCCGCATCGCGGACTGTTGCGCTCCACTTAGTGATCGCGCCAAATACCCTTTCATTGTCAGTCGAGCTGAATGCCCCCCGCGCCGGTGAC
>JAJZLX010000137.1 GCA_021850555.1 Pseudomonadota bacterium
TCCAGCCGCTCTCGCTTCACCGCCCCGCACCGCCGGCAGTTGACCCGACGTACCTCCAGATCGAGGTAAATGCGCTGACCGGCGCAGGACAGATCTCGCACCCGACGGCGCCTGCGGTCGTACCAACGGCGATGCACTGCGCCACAGCTTCCGCAGATCGTTTTTTTCCCCGCCGCACCAGAGTGACGAGCCGCGCACCGGGCTCGCCGAACAATCCGTGGACACGCTGCAAGGGGCGGAAGCCGGGGAACGTGTATGCGTCCGCCAATCGGCGACGTGTGGGTGATTTGGCCATCCGCGCATCATGCCAAATTTCCCCCTTTCCACAACGTCGCCTAAACCCTATGAAAATAGACCCCGCGCCGTGATCAGGTCGCCAATTTCACCCACACGAAACCACGAAGACCCCAGTTAATATTGGAACCGTCCGGAGCCTCGATCGATTCACTATTGAGCAACGATACAGCTGTGGGATGCAATAGGACTCTAATCCCTTTGATTCCGCATCTTTCCGCTGCATTGGAACGAATAACGCTCGTGCCTAGAAAATGAGCAGCATGATCTCCCCATTCCCCAATTATGTCTGATTTGAATCTTATCGTGGCAAAGGTGCCGAATGCGATGCCAGCTCGTGCGGCTACACCTCTTGCGAGCAGGGATTGCATGATCCCTATTGCGATATGAATGCACTCAGACAGTCTCGATGTCGCGATGAAAGCCGAGTCTGAAAATGTAATTGCGGTAAGAGAATGCCCCATTTGTGCAAGCTCAATTTGCCACTTCAGGGTGTCATGGAATGATGTGAAAGCATGGGTGAGCGGATTTCTACGCTCGATAAACATGTCCTCGAATCCACCTACGAGGATGTGTTGCTTTCGACTCATTGCATCAAAGTCAAGATCATTCTCCTCTGTCAGCTTGGCGAATCCGAGGAGATCTATGAAAAGGACAGCCCGATTATTCACTGCTGACCATCTGGGCCCGTACGGAGAATCACATCGCCGCAGATAAATTTTGAGAGCTCGCCGCGCTCAAGTAGGTTCAGAATGTGCAGGCGCCTGGCTTTGAGGATCTGCTTAGTGTGATGGACTGCTCGAGGGACGTAGTGCTGGAGTTGGCAGTTCGTCATGGGAGGAGAATAGCACCGCGTTCAAGTATCGCCAAAACGACCACAAAGTGGAATCGCTTGAAGAAGAAGCCTGTCATGGTTCTCCGAGCAGCTTCATTGCCGCCGTCTTCGGGTCACCGTAAAGGATCCCCCTGCACAGTTTGAGGCAGACGGCCAGAAGCTCCTCGCCGCCTCGCAATTTGCCAATCACCCTCGCACCTTACCGCAGGTTGCCCCTGGCAGCAGATCCCACTCGGCGATTTCGCTGAACCCACACGCCATGATATTCTGCTTGAAGGGGACATGCGTACCAGTGCGCCGGATCCCCAGAAGATGGGGGGTCGTTTGTCGCTCAACATCGAAACCCTGTGGGGCCATGCCGGGTTCACGCCGAACGAGAGCCAGCGCGAAGCGATCCTCCATACCGACGGACCGCTGTTCCTGACAGCGGGTCCGGGGTCAGGCAAGACCCGAGTCCTCCTCTGGCGCACGCTCAATCTGATCGTCTTCCACGGGGTTCCGCCAGAGGAGATCTTTCTCGGCACATTCACTGAGAAGGCCGCGCTCCAGCTCCGTCAAGGGCTGACCGCGTATCTGTCCGTGGCGACAGACCTGACCAAGCGGGCTTACGACCTTTCACGAATGCCGATCGGCACGGTCCACTCGATTTGCCGGCGCATCCTTGCCGATCGCCGCTTTTCGAGGGGAAGGATGCGCCCAGGGAATATCGGTCTCGTCGACGAGCTCGACCAGTACTTCATCGTGCTCGACCGATGGAAAGAGCTCACCGATGCCGGGGGCTTTGAGCGCGAAGCCAATGAAACGATCAGTGAGTACGTCACCGGGCGCCCTTCAAAGTCGCGCCACGGCGCTGTGGCGGCGGCGATCTCGGTCTTCAACCGCTTCAGCGAAGAGTGCCTCGAACCCGGCCGAGCAGCGCGCACGACGCGCGATCCCGTCCTGAGGAAGCTCCTCCGCATGTACGGCGCGTATCGCGAACTTGGGGTAACCGATCTCTCCCTCCTTCAACAGGCGGCCTTGGAGCACTGCCGCGTAGGCGACGGCACCACCGACGTGCTGCGGCACGTGATTGTTGATGAATACCAGGATACCAACCACGTCCAGGAGTCAATTTTCTTCCACTTGGCGACCGGCTATCGGAACCTTTGTGTCGTTGGTGATGACGATCAAGCGCTGTACCGGTTTCGCGGGTCGACCGTCGAGAACCTGGTGGAGTTTGAGGATCGCTGCCGTAGGAAGCTCGGTTTGGCTCCGCACGCTATCAACCTCGGTACGAACTATCGCTCCCAGCGCGCGATCGTGAATTTCTACTCGGACTTTATCCGACACCCCCATTTCAACTGGAGCAAGGGGCCCGGTAAGAAGGGCGCCTTCCGCGTCGAAAACAAGAAGATCACTGCTCACAGCCAGGACAACACACCAGCGGTCGTTGCGAGCGCCCCCGCGCACCCTGACGACGTCTGCGCGGAGGTGGCCGGGCTCGTCCGGCGACTGCTCGACCAGGGCAAGCTGTCAGATCCGAATCAGGTCGCGTTCCTCTATCCGAGCCTGAAGACCGAGCAGGTCAAGAGGATGATCGCCGCCCTGGAGAAAAACGGGCTCGAGGTCTACGCACCTCGTGCTGGACAGTTCCTCGACGTCCCCGAGGCGCTCGACATGCTGGGCGTACTCCTGGTCCTTTTCGGGAGTCCCGCTGGGGCAGCGGCCAGCCCTGGGATGGAGAAATTCTTCGAGTGGGTCAAGCGAGCGCAAGGCTGCGGAAAGACGATTGTGCGCGAGGATCGGTCGCTTGCGGCGTTCATCAAGGAGCGCCAGGAACAGATGGAACGGGCGATCGCCGATCGCAAGCTTCTTGTGGCCACTGTAGGTGAAGATAATCTCGACGACCAGATCACCGAGCCGATTGTGGCGCGCATCGTCGCGGTGAAGAGGCTGTCGCCACGTGCGACGGGCTACCTGCGGCGTCGGTTGCGCCGGCTGATCGAAGCTCGCCGTCGAGCGAGACGGCCCCTCACTGTCGGCTACGTTGTGAATCGCGTCACTACCCTCGACTGGGGTGTGCTGGATATCTTTTACGAGCTCACGGGGTTCGACCATTTCCGCGATGCGTTCGACCGTGCAATGAAGGGCGACGAGGGTCCCGTGTGCAATCTCGCCCTGATCACGAAGTACGTGGCGCGGTTCCAGGCGCGTAATAGCGCCGTCCTTTCTGCCTCGTTCCTTGACGGCGGGAAGTTTGTGCGGACCTTCTTCAATTCCTTCGTTTACGCCCTATGGCGACGCGGCGAGTCGGAGTATGAGGACGCCGATGACCCGTTCCCGAAGGGGCGGATCCCCTTCCTGACGGTCCACCAAGCCAAGGGGCTCGAGTTCCCTGTCGTGGTCCTCGGCAACCCCCGCAAGGGCGAAACTGTCCAGGAGATCGAACGAATCGTCCGGCCGCTCCTCGATCGGCGCCAAGGCGAGCCGCTCGACCGGATCGCGACCTTCGACGTTGCCCGGATGTTCTACGTCGCGCTGTCGCGCCCGAAGAACCTTCTCGTGCTGTGCCACTACAAAGGCCGCGGGCAGCACCTCAACGAGCCGTTCGCGACCCTTCTCGACGATGATTTCCCGCGCATCGCCGATCTCGATCTCGACAACATTCCGCGGGCCGAGCCGAAGCACGAGGAGGAGCTACCCAAGGCGTATTCGTTTACCGGCGATTACCTCGCGTACCGCGCCTGCCCACGACGCTACATGTTCTACCGGCGCTATGACTTCGCTCCGGCTCGGGCGCAGACGATGTTCTTTGGCAGCCTCGTTCATCGAACGGTCGAGGATCTCCACGAGTGGCTCCGAGCGCAGGCTGAGGCGGGGAGGCGGATGCCGTGATCCGCGAGACGAAGCCTTCAGTCAACGGTGCGATCACAGACGCCGAGGTCGAGGAACAAATACGCGAGATGTTCGAACGGAACTACGACCTGCTCCGGCAAGAGGGAGGGCACGTTCTCGCAGAAGGTGCGAAACAGCAAGCGCTGGAGCAATCGCTCGTGTACTGGCGCAAGCTCAAGGCGATTGCGACCTCAGTCACCGAGACCGAGGTCAAACTCGCGCTGCCCGGACTCATGACGCCGAAGAGGCGCCCCTTCGTCCTGGAGGGCGTCGTAGATATCGTGCGCGAGGGGGAGGGAGTCCGGATGTACGACCTCAAGACGCATGAAGAGAGCGAGGTACGCGCCGAACGGGAACTCTACGAGGATCAGCTCAATGTCTACGCGCACATTTGGAAGGGTGTGCGCGGTCAAAGTCTCGATGGTACGGCGATCATCGCGACCCGATTGCCGCCGGAACTGCGTGAGGCGCTCCGAGCACGCGATCCGGAGGCGATCAACGCCGCGATGGCGTCCTGGGACCCGGTCGTCGATCTGCCTTTCGATGAACATGAGGTCGCTCGCACGATCGAGGACTTCGGCCGGTGCGTCGATGCCATTGAGGACGGCGAGTTCACGCCGCCGTCCCCGGACATGCTCAACAAGCCGCGCGGCACTCGGCGAAGGAAGGACCATGGCGACGTGCCGGGCGTTGGCGCGGAGCATGAGCCGGCGTTTGCACAGATCCACTGCCGTGGCTGCGATGCGCGCTTTTCCTGTGCGTCATACGTGACCTACCTGCGATTGCAGGCCCGTGGACGCGGCAGAATGATAGCGTCCAGTGACGGCACCGATGCTGACGACCTGGACGAGTGGATTGAGCTGAACCTCGGGGACGAGGAAT
>JAJZLX010000069.1 GCA_021850555.1 Pseudomonadota bacterium
CTCGGCACCGCACCCGCCGCGGCGCGTAGCGGAAATACGTCGGGACACCCCACAGCGGCACGAAATGAAACCGTCTCTCGGGCAGACGGTCGTAGCCGGGCGAGGGCTTCTGGCAATGCGAGCAGGCGCCGCGGGACCGCTCCCGGGCCCGCAGGAGGATCTCAATCCGCGGCACACGCCCCTCGATCAGGTGGCTCGACTCGTACACGAAGCCCTTCAGTCGCTCGACGTGGTTCAAGAGAGTCTTCAAGACAAGATGCATCGGCAGTTCCGTTCGGCGAAACTGCCACCATGGGAATTTTCCGCAGCAAGGTCAAGTCTGCGAACGCGCCCGCCGCCGAGGTTCGCGCATGCCCGAAGTGCGGCAGCACCTCCCTCAAGCGCGTCCTCGCCACCCACCCCGTGCACCTCACCGGGAAACTGGCTGGCCGCCGCGTCGATGTCTACCGTGTCGAGATGGACAAATGCCGCAGTTGCGGCACCCTCACCCCGACCAAAGAGGGCAACGCGAAGATCAAACGCTGCACCAAGACGGGAATCGAGTTCTTCCGCAAACAGCTACGCTGAGCGGGGCGCCACACTTACCGTCCTTTCCTCTTGCGCATCTCCCGGACGCGCTTCGTGGCACATCCATGTGCCAAGACTGAACCGTGTTCAAGCCAACAATTTCACCCACAAATTCTGGGGACGAACCCGCTTTGCGCATATGCTCCAGAGCGTGCTGCTCGCGCTCGGTCAAGGTGTCTGCTGTCGTCATTGCTCGCCTGCACGTTGGCGACACATCGCCGCGGGGACACAGCTTGAGGGAATCAGATCACGCTCGAAAAGACGGGGTTATCGGAGTGCTCACGCACAGACAGCAACAGGCGAACGCTGGTGAGTGCCGCCACCGGATCAGGTGCGACTACCCACATTTGGCGACGCACGTTCGACGACTCTGAGGAGCAGGCTGGGTGCGTCGAATCCCTGTTTCCGCAGCGTTACTTTCAGGTCGGCGCCGGGCGATTCTCCGGTGAAATGACGAGCATCAATCTGGACGGGGTGCGGCTTTTCCGGGAGCGTGTCAATCGGCGCCTCATCCAGGAAGGTATGATGAACGTAGCGAACATTTCCTGGATTCAGGGCCGCACGGGTCTGTTTCGCTGCAACGGCATCGGCCTCGAACCCGAAGGGGTCATGTTTTACGGAGAGCGTGCCGAGTTCGAGGTCGTCCTGGATGCGTGCGAGATTATCGGCGTCGCCATCGCGCCCGAAGCGCTCACGAGCCACAGTGAGGGAGCAGCCGCGACGTCGGCTAGCGTATCAGGCGGCCTCCGTTTTGTGTCAAGGGTCCTGGCCGCCCCTCTATGTCGAGCCGTGTCGCGGGCGCTCTTGACTGCGGATGTCAGCGGCAGTGTGCAGATGCCGTACTGGCAGACGCTGCGCCAGGAAATCCTCAGCTTGGCTTTGCCGATTACCAATCTGCCAGAAGCTGCGGATCTGGGTCGTTCTCGCCAAACCCATGCGCGCGTCGTCCGGTCGGCGAAGCGCGCCATCAATTCGGATCTAACGCACGCACTGGGAATTTCGGAACTCTGCCGCGTGATAGGCGTATCCCGCCGCAACCTGTTTTACGCATTCGATGCGGTGCTGGGCCTGTCACCGCACCAGTACCTGCAAACGGTTCGCCTGCACGCGGCCCGACACGCATTAAAGCATCTCAAGGCAGACAAAGGCCGCATCAGCGATCTCGCCTGGGATTGCGGCTTCTCGAAGCCCAGCCAGTTTGCCGCTGACTACAAGCGCCGTTTCGGTGAGTTACCGTCGGAAACGACGCCCTGCCCCCCCTCCTGACGCCCGGCCGATCCCTCCTCGGCCGGTACCGGCGCCGCTGCGCATAGGGCGCCGACGTCCGTAGCGACGCCGTTTTGCACTTTTCGGGTATCTGCGGTGCGGGTCGCTTCGTACACTTCCCGGCGAGCCGACACGGCGTGGTCCAGGCGCAGGTCCACACCTGAATGGCCGCGCGGACTTGCGCGCGCGGCACAGGAATTAGTGCCCCTCGCCTTCCGGAGAAGCGGACATGTTAGATGGTTTTGTCGTCAAATCTCTGCCCCAGACTGGTGCTCCCAGCGAAGAAATCCAGGAGCGTCTGACCAAGATTTGTCTGGACGAGCCGTACGCGCATTTTGCAAGGGCCTTCCGCGGACCCGAGGACGTGCAGAGGCTCGCACAGTGGGCGTTCGACCGGTTTTTCGCGGACAACGGTTTTTTTTCGCTGTACGCACCCTACATGCGGGAAATCGAGCAGGAAGTCATCGCCATGGGCGTGAGTTTGCTGCATCCGGAACACGACTCGACGGGCAACTTTACTTCTGGTGGCACGGAGAGCAATTTCTCAGCGATACACGCCGCCAAGGAATGGGCGCGTGAGCGACGGCCTGGCGTAAAAAAGCCGAATGTCGTTGCGCCCCGCACCATACATCCGAGCTTCCACAAGGGTGCCCGCTATCTCGATGTGGAGGTAGTCACGACTGACTTCGATACCAATGGCCGCGGCATCGCGGCCAACATCGCCAACGCGATCCGGGGCTGTGGATGCACGTCGATGCGTGCATCGGTGGCTACCTATCGCCCTTCCTCGAGAAACTCGGCAGAAACCTTACTCCCTGGGATTTTCGAGTGCCCGGCGTGATGTCGATATCGGCCGATCTGCACAAGTTCGCTTACTGTCCGAAGCCGGCATCAAGCATTTACTGGCGGCACGTCGAGCTGCAGAAACATCACTATGTCGAGGTGAATGACCCGTTTCTCGGCCCCTACAAATTGGCCGGGTTTTCGGGTTCAAGGTCCGCCGGGCCGATTTTCGCGGCGTGGGCGGTCATGAACCACCTCGGAGAGGACGGTTACCTGCGCCTGACGCGCCGTCTCATGGACATCCAAGCGCGCATCACGCGGGAATTGGGTGCGATCGGTGGCCTGAGGGTGTGGGACGTGGATGTCATGCCGTTGCATTTCAGCTCCGACAGGACGCCCACCGAAGCGATTTACCAGGGATTGCAGGAGAAGGGCTGGATAATGCTCGGCCGGCTGAATCCCTCGGCCATCACCCTGCCGATTGATCCTAGCCTGACTGACGAGGACCTCGAGAGGCTGCTCAGCGACCTGCGGGAGGTCGTCGATCGCCTCGGTCATGCGGCTGCACCCAAGGCAGGCGATATCCGCTATGGATAGCCTTCGTGCCGTGGACGCTCGGCTTCAGAGCGAGCAGGTGCGCGCCGGGCTTGCGACTTGCACTGCGGGTCGAGCGCACCGGGATGAGCCTCGCAATCCCGAAGCAGGGCAAGTTGTGCAGGCTCGGAAGATCCGCTGGGGTCGTGCCGAATCCAGGCGTGCGCGTCGGCCTTGTCGTGCGGCCTGCGCCCCACGCAATCGACCCGACCAACGATCGCGGGAAGCGCCACAAGCCTTCTGCCGGCATCGCAGGGAGAGATGAGGCGCGCCATCGAGACCCGCTCGCTCAAGGGCGGGGACGCCGACTCCTCGGGCGACCCCCTGGCACTGGACCATGGGCGCACGGACGAGCGGCTGACGCGCCGAAAGGGCGCAGGCACGAATGAAATATGAGGCAAACAATCATGTCGCCAGGCTATGAAGTGGGGATGAGGCACGAGTGCGGCATTCCGGCGGTTCTCGCGTTGACCGCCATTGCGGTCGGTCTGTGGTGCTGTCCTGTGCGGGCACACGCCGCGAAAATGGACGGCCCGGCGCCGTTCGGCGCGCAACAATCCGATCGGCTTCATACCGTCGTCGTGACCGCGGAGCACTGGCACGAGAAATTGCAGGCAGTGCCGATTGCCGTAACGGCATTGACCGCAGACGCTCTCAGACAATCCGGCATCGAGAGCACGCTCGGGCTGCAGCAGGCAATACCGGATTTCGTGATGACGACAAACGCCACGATGGGGCAGATCTATCTGCGCGGCGTCGGCACGGACATCATAAATGAGGGCACTGACCCAAGCATCGCGGTCTATCAGGACGGGGTGTATCAGGCACGGGCCGCCGACTCCATTGCCGAACTGTACGATGTCAAACGCGTCGAGGTAGTTCTCGGACCGCAGGGCACGTTGTACGGGCTCAATGCGGCGGCGGGCGCCATCAGAATCATCACCAATGATCCGACCGACCGATTTCAGGCCGATGCGAGCGCGCAATTTGGCAATTACGACCACGTTCGCACGACGGCCATGGCGAACCTTCCGGTGTCCCGACGCGTCGCGCTGCGTGTTGCGGGCTTTTACGATTACCACGAGGGATTTTCGCAGTACCAGTACATTGTCGGAAAGAGAGACGACGGCGTGGATGCCTGGGGTGCCCGAGCGAAGCTGAGCATCAGGCCGACACGAAACGTGGTGTTCATTCTCACGGGCGAGCATACGGACGACCGGAGCACGCGGAACATGGCGCCCGTGGTGGATCCAAGCCTGTTCTCCCCCGCGATTGATGTGTTCGGTGCAAAGCCGTACGTCAATCCACGGGATGCCCAGAACAACCTTGCGGACGCCGCCGACGTGACACAGTCGAAGATCTACGGAACTCTCGTGTGGGAAGGAAACGACGTCGAATTGAAGTCTCTGACCTCATATGAGCCAACTGTCAACAACATAAGCCAGCTCGATGTGGACGCCACGGACATCAATTTTCTGTGGGATTCGCTGTACGAACGCTCGGACGCCTTTACGCAGAAGCTGCAGCTGAGATCGACTGCGCATCGGGCGCTGCACTGGGTTGTCGGCCTGTTCTATTTGCATGAAGCCGCATCGCAGATATTTCCGATCCGGGTAAACATACCGGTCATTCCCGGACCGAAGCCCGACGCACTCATGAGCTACGACACGGCGA
>JAJZLX010000647.1:0-1478 GCA_021850555.1 Pseudomonadota bacterium
GCTGCTGTTCGGGGCGCTGGTGATGTTTTGGACGTTCAGTTTCCAGGGCGTGACGTCGCTGAACTTCTTTGCCCGCGACTATGTCAACGCGCCGTTCAACTATACGCTGTTCCAGTCCGCCAACCCGCTGTACATACTGCTGTTCGCGCCGCTGATGGCGCTGTTGTGGCCGTGGCTGAGCCGCCGCGGCCGGGATCCCTCGACGCCGCGTAAATTCGGTATCGGCATCCTGCTGGTTGCGTTGAGCTACGGTCTGGTCGCCGGCGGCATCCACTTCGCAACCGTCGCCGACGGCAAGGTGGGCTGGTGGGTGCTGGCGGGGTGCTATCTGCTGCAGACCATCGGGGAGCTGGCGCTCTCGCCGATCGGTTACGGTTTGGTGGGATTGCTCGCCGCCAAAGAGGAGACGTCGTTCGCAATGGGCGGATGGTTCTTCGGCAGCGCGCTCGCCTATCAGCTGGCGGGCTGGATCGCCACCCTTACGACCGGGTCGGGCACGAGCGCGTATGCCGGCATCGCCGATTACGAGCACGTCTACCTGTGGATGTTCGGGGTCGGCACGGCGGTCAGTCTGGGCTATCTGCTCGGCGCGCCGCGGGTCGGCAAGCTCATGCACGGCGTGCATTGAGTGTGCGGTGACGGCGGGGGTGCGCACGGCGCAGAATGACGGCTGGAATCATGATGCGGAGTGGGGCGATGGGCGGGGAGGTGAGCGTTCGATTCGGCGAATATGTCATCACGGACGATCCGCAGCGGATCGATGTGCGGGCGGTGCATGCCTTTCTGCGCACCGCGTATTGGTCGCAGGGCATCCCGATGCAGACCGTCGAGCGTGCGCTGCGCGCGTCGCTGTGCATCGGGGCCTACGCTAGGGATGGGGCGCAGGTCGGCCTGTGCCGGCTGGTCTCCGATTTCACGATCTTCTGTTATGTTTCGGACGTCTACGTTCTCGAAGCGCACCGCGGCCGTGGCGTGTCCAAGGCCCTGATGGCCGCGGCGATGAGTCATCCGCGATTGCAGGGACTGAGGCGCTGGCTGCTGGTCACCCATGATGCGCACGGCCTGTATCGGCAGTTCGGGTTCCAGAGCCTCGCTCACCCCGAACGGCACATGGAACGTATCGATCCGCAGATCTACCTGCGGACCGCGCAGCCGGACGATGCGGGCCGATAGGCTCGGGCCAGCGCCGCTTCGGCCTCGAATGCGCGAATCGTGGCGCAGTTCATGGCCGACAACCCTCGCTCCGGGGTAATCAGCTCACGATCATGCGGGCATCATTCTCCTTCATCGGCACGATAGTGCTCGGCTCGGTCGGCTGGTGGATCGGGGCATACGTGGGTTTCGGCACCGCGTTCGTGCTGAGCACCATCGGTAGCGGCTTCGGCATGTACTGGGGGCGCAAGCTGTTCGACCAATGGCTCGGTTGACGGGGCGCCGCGGCGGCCGCAGCGCGCGGGCGGGCTACCGAGCGTGACGGG
>JAJZLX010000647.1:1488-4869 GCA_021850555.1 Pseudomonadota bacterium
GGTGCTGACGCGGTAGGCGGCCATCCGCCGCGCCGGATAGGCGCGCAGTGCCGCGCGGGCCTGCGGCGCGCTGCCCTCGAGCCAGAGGTCGAAATCCGCCGGTGCGAGGATGGCGGGCATCCGTCCCGGATGCGCGCCTGTGTTGTGGATGTCGCGCAGCAGCTCGTTGGCCGGCACAGTCACCAGCGCACAGCTGTCGATCACCGTGCCGTCGGCGGCGATGCTGCGGTCCCACAGGCCCGGGAAGCCGAAGATTTCATGATCGGTCAAATGAACGAAGTACGGCTGCTTGCGGCCATTGGCCTCGAGATGCCACTCGTAGAAGCCGGCCGCGACCTGGATGCACCGCTGGCCGCGCTTGCACGGCCCACGCCAGGCCGGCGCGCTCTGGAGCCTCTCGATCGACGCATTGATGGTGGAGTACCGGGGCGGCACGCCGTGGGCGAAGAACGGGATCAGCCCCCAGCGCATCATGACGCCCTCGTGGACACCCTCGATGACGCGCACCGCCGGCACGGACTGTGAGGGTGCAACGTTGTAGCGCGCACTGAACGACCAGTCGATGCGGCCGAGGCGCAGTTCCCGTTCGAACTTGGCCTGTTGCGCTAGGATGTACCGTCCGCACACGCATTCACTCTAGCCGACCGGCGCCTCCGGTGCCACGGATATGCATCGCTCGGCACGCCAGTCCGGAATTCAATGCGTTGCGGCATCCAGTCCTGGAGAGCCGCTGGGACTGCGTGGACAGCGCCGTCTCGAACGCGGAAAGCTGGCGTCCATGGCCTTGCCGCTGACCTCCTCGACCCGACTTGCCGACCACCGCGACGCCTTTGTGGAGCTGCGCTGTGGCGCGTGCGCACATCAACGTGAAGTTCGAGCCGAGGCGCTGGCGAGAATGCTGGGGTGGGAGACTCCGCTGATGGCGCGCCTGGCGCGGTTCCGTTGCTCGCGCTGCGGTGCACGCCGGGTCGAGATCCGTTTTGGCTACGAGCGCCGGCCCCGGGGTTGGGTGTCGCATTCGTGATGAGCCGTGCGCGCCAGCAGGCCGAGGGCCATCGGGCCAAGTTCCTCGGCGGTGCGCTGCTTGCTGACGAATCCGCTCGCACCGGCCGTGGCGGCCCTCGCCCGGTAGACTTCGGTGTCGCTCAGGGAGTGGATGATCACGGGAACCGCCGGCGCAATGTTGCGGATACGCCGCGTCGCCTCGATGCCGTTCATGCCGGCCAGGCCGATATCCATCAGCACCATGTCCGGCGGGTCGCTCGCGATCCGCTCGAGCGCCGTCTCGGCGTCCCGGACCGTTGCGACCGTCAGGGGCCCGTCCAACGCAGGCTCGCGGCCCAGCGTGCCGAGCAGCAGCTCAGTGACGGCTTTGCTCGTCGGAGCATGGTCCTCCACGATCAGAATGCGGATTTCGCGTTGCTGGCCGGTAGCTGGATCGCACGGATTGCAAGTCGTCATCGTCAAGTCGCCGGCTCGTGTGTTTGCGCCACAGTGCAACACGCACCCGACCTCGGGTCTGTAAGGAAATCTCGACGACGGCGCTACTCGAGCGGCGTCAGGCCGTGCAGGATCGCGAACTTGATCAGGCCGGCGAGGTCTGCGACCTGCAGCTTCTGCATCAGCCGGCTGCGGTACGTATCGACGGTTTTGGGGGACAGGCCGAGAATCCGGCCGATCTCGGCGCTCGAGCGCCCGTCACAGACCAGTTTCAGAATCTGCCGCTCGCGGTGGCTCAGGGTATCGATGGGGCTCGCGCCGCGGCGGTTGCTGATGCTCTCGGCGACGATCTCGGCGATGCGCCCGCTCAAGTGCCGTCGGCCGAGATGCACGAGCCGGACGGTTTCGGCGATTTCCCGGCCGGCATTCTCCTTCAACAGATAGCTGCGCGCGCCGGCCTCGAGCGCCTGCATGACGTGCTGGGCGGAAGAGTGCATCGAGAGAATCACGACCGCCGTGTTGGGCCGCGCCGCGAGAATCTGGCGCGTCACGGTAATGCCGT
The DNA here is from genome assembly GCA_021850555.1 of Pseudomonadota bacterium. The sequence goes on from JAJZLX010000647.1 coordinate 3,491, forward strand.
CGAGCTCGGGCATGGACACGTCGAGGATCGCGACTTGCGGGCGCAGGGCGAGAATCCGCTCGATCGCCTGGCGACCGCTGGCGGCCGTGCCCACCACCGTGATGTCAGGGGACGATTCGAGAATCGCGACGAGCCCGTCGCGCACCACCGCGTGATCGTCGGCGACCAATACGGTGATGCGGCTGGAGGGCACGCGATCAGGTCCGCACGGGCTCGGCCGGCGCTGGGACGGTGATGAGCACGTGGGTGCCGCCGCCCGGGGTCGCAGCCACCGTGCAATGCGCCCCGATGAGCTCGGCCCGCTCGGTCATGGTGAGCATGCCCATGCCGCCATGGGATCGCGAGGCCGGATCGAAGCCGAGGCCGTCATCGCGGACCTCGAGTCTCGTGTGACCACCGGCGGGCTCGAGGGTGACGCTCACGTGCGTGGCGCAAGCATGCTTGACGACGTTGTTCAGCGCCTCCTGCGCGATTCTAAACAGCGCAATCGCGGTCGCCGAAGACAGCGGCGGGTGAGGCTCATCGCCGCGCACCGTCACCGCGAACCCGGCCCGCCGTGCGACACGCTCGGCATGCTCGCGCAGCGCGGCCAGCAGTCCGAACTCATCGAGGCCCGGTGGGCGCAGCTCGGCCATCACGTGCCGCAGGCGCAGCGCGGCATCCTCCAGCAGCTTTTGCGAATCATCCAGCCGTTGGGCGATCGCCGGATCGATCGGCTGGTCGAGCTTGCCGCGTAGAATCGTCAGATTCAGGCCGACCGCACCGACATCCTGCGCGACCGAATCGTGCAGCTCCCGCCCGAGCGCCTGGCGCTCGGTCTCCTGGATCTCCAGCACTTGGCGCGACAGGGTCTGCAGGCGCTGCAGGTGCGCGTCGCGCGCCTGCTCCGCGGCCCTGCGCGTGCTGATGTCGATGCCGATACCGATCAGGAAATCCTCGCCCGCGAAGCTCAGCCGCCGGCCGGTGAACAGATAGGGGATCGCGCGACCGGAGCGCGTCATGAACGGCACTTCGATCGAGCCTTCGCCCTGGCTGAAGACCCGCTCGATCTGTTCCCGGACCGTCGCCTTGTGCTCCGAATCGATGAAATCGAGCGGGTGCATGTGCGGCAGCTGTTCGGCGGTGCAGCCGGTGACCTCGAGGAAATTGCGGTTCCAACGGCGATAGCGGCCATTGCGGTCGATAAAGTATACGACGCCGGGCATGCTTTCCATGATCGCCTCGGTGATGCGCTGCTCGCGCCGCTGCGCCTCGAGCGCGTGCATCTGCGCCGTTACGTCCCGGTAGCTGCCGATGTAGTGCGTGAGGGATTGCTGGGCGTTCCTCACCGCCGAGAGGCTCAGCCAACAGGCGATCTCGCGTCCGTCACGGTCGCGGTT
>JAJZLX010000173.1 GCA_021850555.1 Pseudomonadota bacterium
CTTCCAGCCGTACGCCTACTCCTGGGCCCGCGCCGCCGGCATCTGGCAGTTCACCTCGGGCACCGGCAAGCTCTTCGGGCTGAAGCAGGACTGGTGGTATGACGGGCGCCTCGATGTGGTCGCCTCGACCAATGCGGCCCTGAACTACCTGCAGCAGCTGCACAATCAGCTCGGGGGCCACTGGCTGCTCGCGATCGCCGCCTACAATTGCGGTGTGGCCACCGTGCTGCGCGCCATCCAGATCAACCGCGCAGAGGGCCGCCCCACCGATTTCTGGGACCTCAACCTGCCGCGCCAGACCGAATTCTACGTGCCGCAGCTGCTGGCCATGGCCCGCCTCGTGAAGGACCCCGCCCAATACGGCCTCTCCTTCAGCCCCATTCCGGACAAGCCCTTCTTCGAGCGCGTCGCCACCGACGGTCAGATCAACCTGGAGGTGGCCGCCCAGCTCGCCGGCATCAGCTCCGATGAGATTTATCAGCTCAACCCCGCCTTCCATCGCTGGGCCACCGATCCCACCGGACCTTTCTACCTGCTGCTGCCCGTGAGCACCGTGCCGGTGTTCGCCCAGAACCTCGCCGCTTTGACGCCGGATGAGCGCATGGGGGTGATGCACTACGTGGTGCGCCAGGGGAATACGGTCTACTCGGTGGCGCGCAAGTTCAAAACGACGATGGCCATCCTGTACAAGCTCAATGATCTGCCGCGCGGCCGCCTGGTCGTCGGGCAGACGATCGAGGTGCCGGCAAACGACTATCGGCTGCCCAACAGCGTCGTGGTGGCCGACGCCCGCATCGCTCACGATTACTGGCAGGGGAATTTCCGCGTGATCCGGGTGCAGCCGGGCGACAGCCTGTGGACGATCGCGCAACGCAACGGCATGAGCGTGCAGCGGCTGGCGCAGATCAACGGTATCTCGCCTCAGGACACACTCTGGCCCGGTGAGCAGCTTCGCCTCTATGCCGATGCCCAGCCCGGGCGCTTCAGAGCCCCGCGGTTCTGGGTCCACGTGGTACGCGTGCGTCCCGGCGATACCCTGTGGTCGATCGCGCAAAGCCACGGCATGAGCGTCGACGCCCTCGCCAGCCTGAACGGCCTGCGGACCAACCAGATCATCAGGCCCGGCGAGCAATTGCGGCTGACCGCCAATGCCCAGGTCGGCAGGTCCCAGCCGCTCCCGACCCACATGGTGCGCGTGCAGCCCGGGGATACCCTGTGGTCGATTGCGCAAAGCCACGGCATGAGCGTCGACGCCCTCGCCAGCCTGAACGGCATTTATCCGGACCAGATCCTGCGGCCGGGCGAGCGGCTGAGAATCAGCGCCGGGGTGCGGGCAGCGGGGCGTATGCTCGCCGGTGTGAGCCGCGGCGTTCGCCGCGTGATCTACACGGTGCGGGCGGGCGATACGCTGTGGCAGATCGCCCAGCGCTTCCAGGTGAGGGTCGGACAGATTCTGGCCTGGAACGAGATGAGCCTGCGCCGGCCGATCCTCGCCGGCGAGAAGCTCATGATCCTCGCCGACTCCGGGGGCTGACAGGCCGCCTCATCACGCCTCGGCGCGGGTTGTCCGCGCCGTTCAGTCCGCCAGCCCAATCGTCTACACTGCCGCCGGGGCGCCACCAGCGCCCCGGCGTTTTCAATTGACCGCTTCTCAACCTACCGCAAGGGCTCCGCCATGGGATTTCTCTCCGGCAAGCGCGCGCTGATCGTCGGCGTCGCCTCCGACCGCTCGATCGCCTGGGGCATCGCCCAGGCGATGCACCGGGAGGGCGCCGAGCTCGCCTTCTCCTACGTCAACGAAAAGATGAAAGAGCGCGTCGAGACCCTGGCGCACTCGATCGGCTCGCGTCTGACCCTGCCGCTTGACGTCACGTCGGACACCGAGATCGACGCCGCATTCGATTTGATCAAACGCGAGTGGGGAGGCCTCGACATTCTGGTCCATGCGGTCGCCTTTGCGCCCCGCGAAGGCGTCTCCGGCAGCTTCCTGGAGAACACCAGCCGGGAAGTCTTCCGGATCGCCCACGACGTTTCGAGCTACAGCCTCACGGCGCTCGCCCGCGGCGCAGCTCCCCTCATGGCGGGCCGGCAGGGCGCGCTGCTGACGCTGTCCTATCTGGGCGCCGTGCGCTCCATCCCGAGCTACAACGTCATGGGCCTGGCCAAAGCCAGCCTCGAGGCCAACGTACGCTTCCTGGCCGCCGATTTGGGTCCTCGTGGTATTCGGGTCAACGGCATCTCCGCCGGTCCCATCAAAACCCTCGCCGCCGCCGGCATCGCCGGCTTCCGCAAGATGCTCAATCACGTCGCCGAAGTGGCACCGCTGCGCCGCAACGTGACCCAAGCGGACGTCGGCAACGCCGCGGCGTTCCTCTGCTCCGACCTGGCCGCCGGCATCACTGCCGAGATCCTCTATGTCGACGGAGGCTACAGCACCGTGGGCATGAGCTTTCCCCAAGAGGGCGGTTAACTCAGCGGGAGCGCCCCGAGCTGACGGTCACTGGAACGCGTTGGGGTTCTTGACGACCTTGGCGGTGGCGCGCATCTGCGCAATGTAGGCCTGTACATCCCCATCGGCGTCGCTGCGCAGCTGCTGCTTGATCAAGGTGCGAGCGAGAATGGGGTCGGACTCCTTCTGCCCGCTGCGCACCGCCGTGACGGCCACGAGCGCAGCTCCTCCGGTGGGCAGGACTTTCGCCTCGTACACCGGTCCCTGCGAGGGCTTGGGGGCGGCGAAGGCGATGGCGCTGACATCCCCCGGAACCGAGGGGTCATCGCGGCCGATGAGCTTGGCCGGGGCGACTTTGAGCTTCAGCGCCTGAGCCACCTGCCCGAAAGGCACGCCGGCGAGCAGCTTCGCGCGTGCCGCCTGGGCGGCCGCGAGCGCCGCCTCGTTCTCACGCTGTCGCTTCAACGCCGCGACAATGCCGGAGCGGACCTCGGCGAGCGGCTTGAACTGCGGCCCATGATGCGCGATCAGCTTGACGATCACCATCTTGTCGTTGTCGAGGATCACCGGGCCCCCGAGGGTTCCCGGGGCGATCGCACCGGAGCCGAACACCAGGTTCTGCACCGGCTCTGCCCGCCCGAGGGGCGCCGCGCCCTGCCCGCGCAGGAACAGCGGGATCCGCCCCGTCGTCAGGTTGAAAGCCTTGGCGAGCGCCTCGAGGCTCGCGCCCGGCGCCTGGGCCTGGTTCTGCAGGCTGTCCTCGATATCACCGAAGCGGCCGGTCGCCTGGCGGCGGCGCACCTCGCGCAGCAGCGTGGGCTTGGCCTGCTCGAAAGTCTCGGTGTGGCGGGGCCGGATGCCATCGAGCCGGATGATGTGGTAGCCGTATTGCGTCTTGATCGGTCCCACGATGTCCCCGACCTTCGGGATGGCGAACAGGGCGTCGGCGAAGGGCTTCACGAAGTCGTTGCGTCCCACCCAGCCGAGGTTGCCGCCTTGCCGGGCCGACCCCGGGTCCTGGGAGTACTGGCGGGCAAGCGCCGCGAAGCTCTTTCCGGAGCGGGCGAGCGCGAGGATCCGCTTGGCCTTGGCGAGCGCCGCCTGCGGATTTTTGCCGAACTGGATCAGGATGTGGCTCGCCTCGCGCTGCTCGGGCGTGACGAACTGGCTGAGATGCTTCTCATACGCCGCGTGCAAAGCCGCGTCGGAGACTTTCTCGGCGGCCTCCACCTGTGCGAGCGTGAGCTCGCCATAGCGCAGGTCGACCGATTCGGGGATGCGGTAGAGAGCCTTGTGCGCCTCGTAGTACGCCTTGATCGAAGCGGGGCTGATCGGCGCACTGCTCTTGTAGCGGTGCGCTGGAAAGAGCGCGTACTGCACTTGACGCTGCTCGTTCTCGAGCGCCTGCGCGCGCGCAATTTCGGTCGGCGTCAGGAAATCCGATGAGCGGATGCCGTCGATGAGCTGCTCGGTGCGCAGCTCCCCCGCGAGCTGGCTTTCGAACTGCGGCAGGGAAATATTCGCGTTGGCGAGCGCGTCCTCGGCCGCCTGCGCCGAGTACTTACCCGCGACCTGGAAGGCCGGCTCGGTGCGGATCGCGGCAATCAGGTCCGCCTGGGTCACCCGGTAGCCGAGCTGCTCGGTGCGCCGGGTGATGAGCGCGTTCTCGATCAGCCCCTCGAGCACCTGGTTCTGCAGCTTCTTGCGGCGCTCGGAGGAGAGATCTCCCCCGTACTCCTGGGCGACCTGCGGCTGCGCGCGCTCCCAGGCGTCACGAGCCGCCTGCAGCGAGATCGTCTGCCCGTTGACCTTGGCCGCCCAGCTGGCGCCGCCGAAATTGAGGTTCACGAGGCCATAGGCGCCCCACGCGGCGAACACCACCGCCAGGGCGCCGAGAATCGTGTACCAGAACCACTTATGGGTTTCCAGACTGTCGGTGAGTCTTTGCAGCATGGGATGCGGGCCAGCCTCTAGGGTGGGCGGTGTCGAACCAAACGGCGAAGGATAGCAAATCCTGGATCCGCCACCAGCGCCCGGGGCGCGGATCCATGCCGGTTTCTGCGGATTACTCCCTGGGCTCTGGTGGCATAAAAAGGGCGGGCTGGCGCCACAGACGATCGCAGCGCACACGGAGCACACCAAAGAAGATGAACAGCATCGGGGAGGCCGCCGGGGTTCCCGCCGAGCGCCTGAACAGGCGCTGCAGGGTCGAGGAGCTCTCGTTTCGCACCACGGCCGAGATCACCGAGCCGGATGGCACGCTCGCGCAGGAGCGCGCGCTCGGGGCTCTCGAGCTCGGCGTGCGCATCGACGCCGCCGATCACAATATCTTCGTGATGGGCGAGCCGGGCAGCGGCCGGCACCTGTTCGTGCAGCGCTATCTCGAGCGGGTCGCCGCAACGCGCGCCGCGCCG
>JAJZLX010000747.1:0-4402 GCA_021850555.1 Pseudomonadota bacterium
ATCCATGCGCCCAGCAAGGATGGGGATGAGCGCAATCACCACTCGCACTTACTGATGACAACCAGGACGGTGCAGAGGCTCGAGTCTGGCGCAATCGTGCTTGGGCCAAAATGTGTGCAGGAGCGGTCCGGGCGTGATCGGAAAGCCGACCTGGCGGTGATCCGCGAGCGGTGGGCAGCGATGTGCAATGCAGCCCTGCAGTACGCCGGCCGCGCCGCCCGCGTCGATCATCGGACGCTCAAGGCCCAGGGCATCGAGCGCGAGCCGACGCGGCATATGGGACCTACCGCTACCGCGCTCGAGCGTCGCGGTGAACAGTCACGCAAGCGACAGGATTGGGAGGCTGAGGCATCCGAGCGACTTGCAGCGGCACGCGAGGTCGGTGAGCAGGAGCGCGATGCCGTCGCGCTCAACCGTGCGATCCTCGACACAACGGCCGACCTGGCGGCGGCACGGGAGGAGCGCGACCAGCACCAAGTGAGGCAATACGCGGAGGTTATCGCCCGTGGTCTCTCCCCCGCCGCGCGCCGCGCTGTCAACCAGCACGGTGTGAGCGTGATGGACCAGCGGGATGGGATTCACTGGCTGACGGTCCACGAGGCTGACGGGGTTGTGCGCGGCATCGCTCGCGGCGGTGCAGATCAGCGCCACCTAGCCGAGCGCGTAGCCGAGGCACTGCCTGCCGCAGTGCGGCAGATCGAGTCCGAGCAGGCAGCGTGGGCTGAGAGCACACATGGAGAGCGAGATCCTGGACGCGAAGAGCAGACGGGAGATGGGCGGGATCACGGCCAGCGGGAGTATCGGCATGAGCCACCACCGACACCCGAAGAACTCGCTGCTGCGCGCGCGGCGCTGGACGAGCACGCGCGGCGGCACCGGCTCCGGATCGCTACCGTCGACGGTATTCGCACGGCATCGAATGGATTGCGCGACGAGTGGGTCGCTGCAGGGACTGGCACGCAGAGGCAGTACATGGCACTCCGTCAGGTTCGCCGTGAGGCGGAGCGGGCGGCACGGGAGCGCATGAGGCACACAGGCCGCGATGGCACACTGGATCGCATCAGCGGCGCAGCATCTACGCACGGCTATCGGTCCGCGGAACTCGCTGCGACACGAGAACTCGGGCTGCGGTACGAATGGGATGCGACGGCGCGGGTGCGGAGGTACCGCGACAGCCAGGGACGAGAGATCTTCATCGCCGAGCGCCGGCGGATCGAGATGGTCGCTCACGATGAGGTCGCCGAGGTCGCAGCGCTGCGCACCGCGGCCGCGAAGTGGAGTGGTCGGGTGCAAATCTCCGGCAGCAGCGACTTTCGCGAGCGCGCTGCGCGACAGGCGACGCGGGACGGCATCTGGGTAGAGGACGCCGACCTGGCGAGCATCGTGGAAGATGAACGCGAGCTCATAGCCCGCGGGGAGCCGCCGGGCGGCGCCGGGCGGGAACAGGATCTCGATGATGAACAGGACCAGGGCCAGGGCCGATGAGCACAGAGGACGAACTGGCGGGCGAACTGACGGCACCAGATCCGGCCGCAGTGCCTCATGCGATCTCGTGGTGCCTGCACTCCCTCGCGTGCGGATGGTCGCTCCACCCCGCGGAGCGTCAGGCCGCCCTGACGCTGCTCAAGACCTGCATCCCCGGCGTGGACGCCGCCACCCTGGCTGCGGCGCAGAAGATCCTGGCCGCCCCGCGCCGCCTCACCACCCGGCAACGGGACTGGGCGGCCGAATTGTCCGTGCGACTGGCGGAGCAGGCGATAACCCGGCAGTCCTGCGCCGGCTGACGCATTCCGGCCGCCGATTTACATTATCCGCCAGTGGCGTATAGTTCCATCCCATGATCTTCATCGAGTCCGCAGCGTTCGAGCAACTCCGCCAACGCTACCTCGATGACGATCAGTACGCGCTGCTGCAAGCGGCACTGATGGCGAACCCGGGCGCAGGCGCTTTGATCCCCGGCGCCGGGGGTGTACGCAAGGTGCGATGGGCCGTGGACGGCAAGGGTAAGCGGGGCGGCCTGCGGGTGATCTACTACTGGATCACCGCGCGCGGCCATATCCTGCTGCTCACGCTCTACCGCAAGGCGGAAGTGACCGACCTGACGCAGAAGGAGCGCAAGGCGCTCGGCGAGTACGTGAAGACCCTGAAGTGAGACACCCCATGGCCACGAAGCGAAACTTGTTCGAGGAAATCCGCACCGGACTGGAGACGTACCGTGATCGTCGGCGTACCCTCACCCGGCGCGATTTCTCGGCCCCGGACGTGAGGGCCGTCCGGGAGAAATTCGGCATGTCCCAGGCCGACATGGCGACGTTTCTGAACGTCAGCAAGCGCACGCTCGAGAACTGGGAGCAGGGGCGGCGCGGCCCAACGGGGCCGGCGCAAACGCTACTGCGCATCATGGAGCGCGAACCGAGAGCCGTACGACGGGCGCTGCGCGATGATCGAACCCATGCGTCGGCATAGGCCGTATCGCGCTGCCCGCGCGGCACGTTGTGCAAAATGGAGCGCCTGATCATGAAGTGGATCGACTTTGCGTCTTACCTGATGGGCGGGATATCTCTCGCAAACGCCGTTCCGCATTTCGTCAGCGGCATGATGGGACGACCCTTTCAGAGTCCCTTCGCCATGCCACCCGGCAAAGGTCTGTCCTCCTCGACCGTGAACGTGCTGTGGGGATTCACAAACCTCGTGATTGCCTACCTGCTCCTCGTCCGTGTGGGAAACTTCGATCTGCATGCGCCGAGCCAAGTCATCGCCTTCGGGGTAGGGGTCTTGCTGATCGGCGTGATCTCAGCACGTTCGTTCGGTCGGTTCCACGGTGGCAATGCGCCCTCCGGGTCGTGACGAGGAGATCGAAGGTCACCGCCCCTCGTCACGCCCGCGAAGCGGACCGCGTGCGGCTCCACCATCGGCACCGGTCTCCCCCGCGTGGGCACCGTCTTGCAAGCGCCTCGGCGCGCTGCGCGCGCCCGCTCAAGCCGAAACTTAACGTTTTTCGCAGACCGAGGCGACCTTTGTCGATGCATCTCCCCGCGAACCTGGAAGGAATCCTGGCGCAAGCTGGGGCCGCGGCAGTCGTCATTGATGAATCGGGAATCGTTCTGTTCGCCACGGATCAAGCCTGCCGTACTCTCCAGTATGCCCCTGGCGAGCTCATCGGCCTGAGTGTCGAGCACCTCATGCCCGAACGGTTTCGCTTGGCGCACATCGGTCATCGCCTGCGCTTCACGGATGATCTTCGCACGCGGCCAATGGGAACGGGGCTTGAGCTATTCGCTCTTTGCAAGGACGGCTCTGAGCTCCCCGTGGATCTCAGCTTGAAGCCGGTTCAGAGTGGATTGAAAACCCTGATTGTCGTGAAGATCGAGGTACGCGAATTGGATTTTGGGACATCTTCCGCGAACTGAGATAACGAACCCCGGCCTGCGGCCCGCGCAGCCAAGGCGCTGTCAACGCCTGCTCGACTGGAAGTGCGCCGGCATCCGCCCCAGCGGCAGCGAGGCGACGCCCGGTCAGCGCACCATGACAGCCCCAGTGGCGTTGCCTCAGCGGTTCCGCGGACGCCGGGACGAATGAATCGTCTGATTGTAGAGGTCGTATCCACCACCCTGGTCGCGGTGACTCCCTTGAACGTGTTCCTCACGATGGTGGGGGGCTTCCAATTGCAGATCGGGGAGATCGAGCTTCTTGAGCACTTGGGAAGTGCTCTCGAGCGCCTCGCGGCTCGCGTCGCCGAGCCAGTCCCACACCGCATTGCCCCGATCGTCGTGCCGCACTCGTCCCGTGGGAATACCGGGGCGGCGAACGGCTTCGCCGGCCGCTTGCTGACGCCGCCCTGGTGCAGCGCTACCCCGCTGCCGGCTGGAGGTGCCCACGGGCGATTTTGATCTGTGCGCAGAATTCATGATAACGACCCACGTACGGCAATATATACGCCTGCATCGGACGCAGGACAACGGTGGAGTCGACAGAATCAGCCGTCGGCACGCCGTTGGACTCAGTCTTACACGCTGCGCCGCGACCACGCCAACATACGGTCGGCGTTTGCGACCAGGACGATCGAGCCGGATGCGAATGCGCGTCGTCCTGCGCGGCATTGCCAACTCCAACATTGCGGTTCACCGTTTCTCGTCGATTCCGATGCCGCGAGCTGGCGAGCTGCGCCGCCTCTGATGATCCGGCTTGGGACGGCCCGCCCGTGGTGGACCGCGTGGCGGAGTCGGACCAGCACTCCGCTCGGCGGCAACAGCTTACGGGGTGGCGGTGGTGGCTGCGTAGCGATCTCGCCACCGCCCCAGACCAGCAAGGTGTCCATTCGGTCCGGCGAGGAGGCCGGCGTGGCGGCACTGCGATAGAATCGCCCAGCGGCGCGGACTCAAGAGACGATAACCGCGCGCGG
>JAJZLX010000747.1:4412-4844 GCA_021850555.1 Pseudomonadota bacterium
ATCGGCAGTCCGTGATGATCGGGGACGAAGTGACCATCACGGTGCTCAGCATCAAGGGCAACCAAGTGCGCGTCGGCATCAATGCGCCGAGGCACGTCGCCGTGCACCGAGAGGAGATCTACGAGCGAATCAAGCGGGAGCAACTCACCGCGGCTGCGGAGAGCGGTGATCCGCCGAAAGCCGTTAGCGGCCTCGCACCGCCAGAGAATTCCCGGTAGATCGGTTCTACGGGCGGTTCGGTGGGGTCTCGGATGCTTCCGTCTCAGGAGCCGAAAGACGAAATTCGCGACGGCCAGATCATCAATCGCCAAACCGGCGAAGCCATTCCCGATGACGAGCCGATCTTCGTGTTCAGCGCAAAAGACCGGCTGGCCGTCCGGATCCTGACCGCCTACTTCAGCGCCATCGAAGACCCCAAGCACGCCCGGGCGG
>JAJZLX010000108.1 GCA_021850555.1 Pseudomonadota bacterium
TTCAAGAGGACGTGTGCGATCTCGGCCTGGTCGGCCTGAACGTCCTGGAGGAAAAGCGCCTCGAGCTCGCCGCGCGCGGCCACCCGGTCCGCTTCCAAGCCCTGCGCACGCTCGATTTCGGGCGCTGCCGCCTCGCGCTCGCGGTGCCGCAGGAGCAGACCTACGAGGGCGTCGCGAGCCTGCAGGGCAAGCGCATTGCCACCACTTACCCCTACCTGCTCGAGCAGTATCTGCGCGAGCACGACGTCAGCGCCGAGATCGTCACCCTCTCCGGCGCGGTCGAGATCGCCCCGCGCCTGGGCCGCGCCGACCTGATCTGCGATCTGGTCTCGACCGGCTCGACGCTTCAGGCCAATCACCTGCGCGAGGTGCAAACCGTGCTCGAGAGCCATGCGGTCCTGATCCGCACACCGCTCGCGTTGGCGCCGCTGAAGAGCGAATGGGTGGAACGCCTGGTGATGCGCCTGGACGGCGTACAGCAGGTGCGTGAAAGCAAGTACATCATGCTGCATGCGCCACGCGCGGCGCTCGCCGAGATCCGCCGGCTCCTGCCCGGCAGCGAGTTCCCGACCATCATTCCTCTGGAAGGCTCGCCCGACAAGGTGGCCGTCCATGCCGTATGCCGCGAGAACGTGTTCTGGGAGACGCTCGAGCGGCTCAAGAAAGCCGGTGCCAGCGCGCTGCTCGTGCTGCCGGTGGAAAAGATGCTGAGCTGAGCGCATGCGTATTCTCCATTGGAGCCGGCTCGATGCGCGCGAGCGCGCCGCGGCGCTGGAGCGTCCCGTCCAGCAATCCCGCGCGGAAGTGGCCGAGGTCGTCCAGGCGATCATCGCCGCCGTGCGCGCGCGCGGGGATGAGGCGCTGCGCGAATACACCCGCCGCTTCGACGGGGTCGAGCTGCGCGACGTGCAGGTCGGTGCGGCGGAGTTCGCCGCGGCCCACGGCGCACTCGGCGCAGCCGAGCGCACCGCTCTGGAGCGTGCCATCGAGAACGTCGAGCGCTTCCATCGGACGCAGAGCCTGGAGAGCGTCAGCATAGAGACCAGTCCGGGGGTACGCTGCGAGCGTATTTTCCGCCCCATTGGCGCGGTTGGACTGTACGTCCCGGCCGGCTCCGCGCCGCTCCCCTCGGCCGTGGTGATGCTCGCGGTCCCGGCACGCATTGCCGGCTGCCCGCGCCGGGTGCTGTGCACACCGCCGGATCGCACCGGCAAGGCGCATCCGGCCGTGCTCCTCGCCGCGCAGCTGTGCGGCATCGAGCAGGTCTTCAAGGTCGGCGGCGCGCAGGCCATCGCCGCCCTGGCCTACGGCACCGAGACGCTGCCGAAGGTGGAGAAGATCTTCGGTCCCGGCAACGCCTGGGTCACGGCGGCCAAGCAGACCGTCGCGACCGATCCGCTCGGCGCGGCCTGCGACATGCCAGCCGGCCCCTCGGAGGTCATGGTGATCGCCGACGAGTCCGCGTCGGCGGAATTCGTCGCATCGGACCTGCTCGCACAGGCCGAGCACGACGTCAACGCCCAGTCGATACTGGTCACACCGAGCGCGCAACTCGCCCAGGCGGTCAGCAGCGCGATCGCCCACCAATCCGCCACCCTCTCGCGCCGCGCGATTCTCGACCGATCGCTCGCCGCCAGCCGCTGCATCGTCGTCGCCGACCTCGCCACGGCGCTCGAGGTCGCCAATGCGTACGCGGCCGAGCATCTGATTCTGCAGGTCCGCGAGCCGCGCACACTGCTCACGGGCGTGGCCAGCGCCGGCTCGGTGTTTCTCGGCGCCTGGTCGCCCGAGCCGATGGGCGATTACTGCTCGGGCACCAATCACGTGCTGCCGACCTACGGCTACGCCCGCACCTACAGCGGCCTGTCGGTGCTCGATTACCTCAAGCGCATCACCGTGCAGGAGCTCACCCGGGAAGGACTGCGCGCGCTCGGACCGACGGCCGTGACGCTGGCGCGCCTGGAAGGGCTCGATGCGCATGCGGCCGCGGTGACCCGCCGCCTCGAGCGGCTCGGCGTCGAGCCGAAGCCATGAGCTGGGTCCGCGAACTCGCGCGCCCCGACATCGCGGCGCTGAAAGCGTACGAGCATGCCGCCTGGCGCCCGCAGCTCGAGCGCCTGCATGCCAACGAGCTGCCCTGGAGCCCGCTCGGCGGCGATCCTGCCGGTGGATTGAACCGCTATCCGGAGCCGCAACCCCGCGCGCTGATCAATCGGCTCGCCGCGCTCTACGAGGTGACACCCGAGTCGGTGTTGGTCGGCCGGGGGAGCGATGAGGCCATCGACCTCATCTGTCGCGCGTTCTGCCGCGCCGGGCACGATGAGGTGCTGGTGTGTCCGCCGACTTTCGGCATGTACTCGGTCGCGGCGCGCATTCAGGGCGCGCAGGTGATCGAGGTGCCGCTGCGCTCGGAACACGGCTTTGCCCTCGATGAGACGGCGGTGCTCGAGCACTGCGGTCCCTCGACCAAAGTCGTGTTTCTGTGCTCCCCGAACAATCCCACCGGCAACCTGCTCGATGCGCAGGCGATGCGCCGCATCGCGCGCGCGCGCGATGCGCGCTCGCTGGTCGTGGTCGATGAGGCATACATCGAGTTCGCCGACCGGGCGAGCCTGAGCGCAGCATTGCGCGAGCAGCCGAACCTCGCGGTGCTGCGCACCCTCTCCAAGGCACACGGCCTTGCCGGCGCGCGCTGCGGCGCGCTGCTGGCCGATCCGCAGGTCATCGCCCTGCTGCGTAAGATCATCCCGCCGTATGCCGTGCCGCGCCTGACGCTCGAGGCGGCGCTTGCGGCCCTGGAGCCCGCCGCCCTCGAGGACACACGCGCGCTCCTGACGACGCTGCGCCAGGAGCGCGCCCGGATGCTGCGCGAGCTGCCGGGGCTTGCCGGCGTGATCCGGGTCTGGCCAAGCGACGCCAACTTCCTGCTCGCCGAGTTCACCGATCCGAGTACGGCCCTGGAGCGCGCCGCGGCGGCCGGTCTGTTGGTACGTGACGCGCGTTCCTATCCTGGACTTGCGCGCGCCTTGCGCATCAGCATCGGCACGCCACGGCAGAACAGCCGCTTATTGGAGGCGTGGTCATGAGCCCGCCGGCCATCCTGTTCCTCGACCGTGACGGCACGCTCATCGAGGAGCCGCCCGATCACCAGGTCGATGCGCTCGAGAAGGTCCGCTTCATGCCCGGGGTGTTCGTGGCCCTGCAGACGCTGCGGCGGCGCGGCTATCGGCTGGTCATGGTGACCAACCAGGACGGCCTCGGTACCGACTCGTTCCCGCACCAGGGCTTCGAAGCGGCCCAGAGGTTCGTGCTCGACACCTTTGCCGCCCAGGACATCGTGTTCGATGCCGTCTTCGTCTGCCCGCATGTTGCGGCCGACGGTTGCGCCTGCCGCAAGCCCAACACGGCGCTGGTCAACGAGTACGTGCGCAGCCACGGCGTCGATCTCGCGGCCAGCGCCATGGTCGGCGACCGCGACACCGACATGCAGTTCGCCGCCAACCTCGGCGTGCGCGCTGCGCGCGTGCGGCTCGGTGGATCGCCCGAGGAGACTTGGCCGGCGGTGGTACGTGAGCTGACCTCGCGCCGCGCGCGCCTCGAGCGACGCACTCGTGAGACCCGGATCGAGGTCCGCGTCGATCTCGATGCTAGCGCGCCGGTGCGCATCGCGAGCGGAATCGGCTTCTTCGATCACATGCTCGAGCAGCTGGCGCGCCACGGCGGCTTCGCGCTCGAGCTCGACTGTCACGGTGATCTGCATATCGACGAGCATCACACGGTCGAGGATTGCGCGCTTGCGCTCGGGGAAGCGCTGCGCAGCGCGCTCGGAACCAAGATCGGGATCGCCCGCTACGGCTTCCTGCTGCCGATGGACGAGTCCCTCGCCCAGGTGGCGATCGACCTGTCCGGGCGCGCCTTCGCCCGCTTCGAGGGCCGCTTCGCGCGCGACAGCGTCGGCGGGCTGCCCACCGAGCTCGTGCCGCATTTTTTCCGCTCGCTCGCCGAGGCGCTGCGCGCGGCGATCCACGTCAGCGTCGCCGGCGAGAACAGCCACCACATGGTCGAGGTTTGCTTCAAAGGCGTGGGCCGGGCGCTGCGCCAAGCGATGCGCCGCGAGAGCGATGAGCTACCGAGCACCAAAGGCTCGTTATGACGGACGCCCTGATCATCGACAGCGGGGGAGCCAACCTCGCCTCCCTGCGGTACGCGTTCGCGCGGCTCGGGGCCACGACGTGCGTGAGCGCCGAACCGGACGCGGTCGTCGCGGCGCGCCGCGTGATTCTGCCCGGAGTGGGCTCGGCCGCCGATGCCATGCGGCGGCTGCGCGTCGCGGGGCTCGCCAACGTCCTGCCGAGACTGACCCAGCCGCTGCTCGGGATCTGCCTCGGAATGCAGCTGCTGTTCGAGCACTCGGCCGAGGGCGAGGTCGAATGTCTCGGGATTCTGCCGCAACGCGTACACCGCCTGCAGCCGAGCCCCGAGCGCCCCGTGCCCCACATGGGTTGGAATTGCCTGCACACGGCCGAGGTCGATCCACTGCTCGAGGGACTCGGGGCACTGCCCTACTTCTACTTCGTGCACGGCTATGCCGCGCCCGTCGGCCCCTTCACGCTCGCGCCAGTCGAATACGGCGAGTCGTTCTCCGCGGTGGTGCGGCGCGCGAACTTCTGGGGCGTGCAATTCCATCCCGAGCGCTCCGCCGCCGCCGGTGCGCGGGTGCTGACCAACTTTCTGCGCTTGTAACGCCATGCTCTTGATTCCGGCAATCGATCTGCGCGCGGGCCGTTGCGTGCGGCTCTATCAGGGTGACTTCGCCGCCGAGACGCGCTACCCGCTCGAGCCG
>JAJZLX010000040.1 GCA_021850555.1 Pseudomonadota bacterium
ACGTGCTCCTTGCCATGCTGGGTGAGCAGCGCGACACGATGATTCGCATACGGGTTGGGACAATGATTACTCGAGCCCATGGTTCTCTCTCGGCAATGCCCTGCGCGACGATGGTAACGCTCGTCGTTCACATGGAATAGCCCCGGCGCTGGCGGCCGGCTTTCCCACGGAGCTGCGCGCGTTGCGGCGGTTCGCGCAATTGATCGAAGCGGCGTTCGCCGCGAAGAGGGTCACTTCTTCAGTCTGGCGGTTGCTCGGACGGCTCGGTTGCAGCGTACACCGGCCAAGCGCGGGAACGCGACGGGAGAGCGGTTTGGGCGTGGAAGGCCAAGGCGTGGTCCGACCTGAAAAACTCGCTGCGCGAGCGGGCCGAATAGTCGTCTTCCTCGACGAATCGGATCTGTCCGAGACCCCTTGTCACGCGAGAACCTGAGCCCCGAAGGGGTGAGACCCCGATCCTGCCGTACGGCTTCAGCTGGAAGCCGCTATCCGTCATTGCAGACCTGCGTTATTGGCGCTTCTACTTCTTCCGGTTGATCCATGGCCCGCTCAAGGGCCCACAGATCGTCGAGCTCCTCGCGTCTTCACAGGGGGAATACGCCGCTCCTCCGCGCCAGCGCCTCCCGCGGACTTGCCTTGCGGCGCTCTCAACTACGCTATGCAGCGCTATTCGTCGCTCATCCCCGATGAATCCGAGCATGTACTCACTCGGCTCTCCTTAGTGTCGGCGTCCGAAGTGCTGGCACGACGCCCCGCTCACAATCAGAGAACACAGCGAGTTTTTTGCTGATTCGAGCAGCTGCTATTCGCCCTACTTCGACCCCCGCGGAGAGGACACGGTTGCCTTTGCCATCGAACGGCGCGGACTCATCCTCAAGAGAGCCTCCGCACACGATTCCTCCGTAACCAGAGTATTGAGCACCTTGCCCCGTATTGCCCCCAGGACTGCGGCAGTGCGATCCACCCCGACAACGACAGCAATTCGCCTCGCTATCCCACGAAGCTTCGCGAGATCGATGCTCAGAGTCCGATTGCGCAGCGCCGTCTCGCATTCAACTCCCTTGGCGTTGTAAAATCGCCCGAGCACCTCGCCGACCGCCCCAGCCTTCACCAACCCGGCAATTTCCGCTCGAGTGAACAGATCCCGCTCGAACACCAGAGAATTGTGCATTGCTCCCACACCAAAGATCAGGACATTCGCCTTCACGACCGCACGCAGTACTTCCTGGATCTGGGGGAGCCGTATGACCTCCTGGTACGAACCCTCATCAGGAAACACAAGAGGGCCATTGAGGCTCAGCACACTCCCCTGCCAATGCCGTGCTAAATCCCTGCAAAGCTCCGATGCGTCGTAGGCTCCTGGCATCGAATCAATGTGTCCCATCCCAGTGGCAATGCGCAGATCCGGAATCGGTTGCACGGGCCGCAGTTGCTCTACTAACGCCTGCACGGATCGTCCGCCCGAAAGCACGACGAGCGAGTGCGCCTTGAGCCATTTCCCCACAACAGGCGCCGCAAAGTACCCCATGATGTGCCGCAGCGGAATCACCTCCACCCCCCCGATACTATGAATGACAAGGGCGTCGATCGAGAACGTCTTTGCCAGCGCTTTCTCGAGTTCACGATTCCGCGACTCATACTCGGGAACAGAGATCCGTACGATGCCCCGCTGCTGTGCAATAGCGAGCATACGCGAGATCTTCGGCTGCGAAACCCGGACAAACGTCGCGATTTCCGCCTGCGACATACCTTCCAGATAGTATAGCCGGGCCGCCAAAATGAGTTGCTGGTTGGTATAGTTTGAAATCTTGTCGCCTCCATTCCGAGGATAGCCGTCTCACTGCGGCTACCGAACACCAGACCGACGACTTTGTATCACACTGCCGGATCCATTGCAGCTCCATCGCTTTCGGGCACCTGGAGCCACATTAGCGTCATTATTCCGCTGACGACGTACAGCGTCGCGAAGATCCACATCACCCCTTTCACCCCGACTTCGCTCAATGAAAGCGTCACGATCGCCGGACCAAGCAGCATCGCCGCACTGGCCCCGAGACTCAGAAGAGACAATGCTTCTCCACGATGCTCCGGCGCGAGCATCGGCGCGGTAGCCGACAGCGGCACATAACCCGCAAGAGTCGCTCCATATGCTGCGCCCACAGCCACGCTCAGCAGGAAACTGTGTGTAGCCATCGGTACGTAGTAGAGTGCCAGCGTAGTCACCGCACATCCAAAACCGCCGCAGTACGCAATTGTTCGACGCCATCCCAAAACGTCCGCAAGCATGCCGAACAGCAGATTCCACACGATGTTCGACAAGAACATCGTACTGAGGAGAGTCAGAAACTCCCTTTGTGGAAAGCCAATCGTTTTCTCGAAATATGCGGGCAGAATGATAAAAAACCCAAACTCCGGTGCCGTATTAATCGCGCGAACGATGCACGCAACCAGCGTCTTCGGCTTATCAATCGCCAATCGCAATGATCCGATCAGCGCGCGCACGGGTCTGTCGCTCTCCGCGACCAGTCGCGACCGGCCCCGACGCTCCCTCACGCCAAACAAAAGAATTGCCCCGCCGAGAATCACCAGCACTGTCGACGCCCAGAGAGTATCCACAGGACCTATTTTCGGTATCCAGAAACGCGCGAACAACGACCCGAGAGTCGGCAACCCTCCCGTAAAGGCGAACCAGAACCACCCCATCGCGGAAGCCAACCGATACCGCGGCGCAACGACGGTTATCCAAACGAGGAATCCATAGGCAAATAGCGGATACCCGAGACCCCGAAGACCGTACGTCAAGAGGATGATCGGGTAACTATTATGCCCAATCCCAAACACGAGAAACGGCACTTCCATGACGATCCAGATTACGAACCCGATGACTATGACGCGACGGGGTCCCCAGACCTCGGACAAGGCGCCGGAGAACCAGCCCGCAGCGGCCGCCATCAACCCGTAACAGGTGAAGACAACGCCCACCGCGCTCGGTGAAAGATGCAGCCTCTTGGTAAGAAGCGGCGCTAGATATCCCGACTCAACGCCGTCTCCCGTCAGAAACAAAAGCAGACCCACAAATCCCCAGAGCAGCTCGGGCGGAATCCCTATCCGGTGCAACAGACCCGCCTTTTTGCCCTCCTCGAATGTGCGCGCGGCCGCGTCACATTGCGGCACGGCCCCCGTCGGCTCTCTCGCTGATTCTGCATTCGGCAATCTATATGACTCCCGTCCCGCGCTCGCTAAACGCCGTTAAGTAATCGTGGCGCCGCCATCCATGATGATGTCGGAACCCACAAAGTACGTAGACAGTTCCGTCGCCAAAAGGCACACGATTCCGACAATCTCATCCATGTCGCCGAATCGTTTGATTGGAACAGAGTTGGCCCACCATTCGACATCGGTCTGCGACATGCCGTCATGCGCCCCGGATATGAGATACCCCGGACTGACGGAGTTGATGCGAATTCCATGTCTTATGTAATTGACGGCCATAGCTTTCGTAAGATGTTTGGCGCCACCTTTCGACGCCGTATATGCGACCATGTAATCGGTCTCTGTCCGCGTGGGATTCACGATACTACCGGACATAGACACGGTATTAATGATCGACCCGCCATGCTTGTGCGCGACCATTATATCCGCGCATTCGCGGTTCACGAGAAACATGCCCAGGAGATTCACATCGACAATGCGCCTGAATTCGCTAACGGGCATTTGCGGATTGTCGCCCAGTGCGAAAATACCGGCATTACTGTGCACAACATCAATCGTTCCGAACGCTTCGACCACCCGGCGACCCATCATCCTCACTTGGCTTTCCTGGCACAGATCGGCGCCTATACCCACCGATTTCACCCCGAACCGCTCCTCAAGAGAATGCGCGACGGCATCGCACTCGCTGGCCGCGGACGGCAAATCGACTATGGCCACATCCGCCCCAAGTTCCGCAAACGCCGTTGCAGTCGCCTTCCCGATTCCACCTTTCGCGCCTGTAACGATGGCTTTCTTACCCTTGAGGGTAAACCTGGCCTTCACGCTCGTAACCTCTTTGACCGCAAATTTGTTCAAGGACTTTGCCTTGCTCATCGCCTTCTCCTGTTTCCAACGCTATATCTGACCGGATGCCTCTATCGAACGTTTTGCTCGAATACGCGATAGCTGTTCGAAGTCCTGTTTGAGCTTGTGGTAGAGACTCCCGAAGAGGCGGTAATACTCCATGTATCGCTCGTGGTGTTCCGCCACCGGCTCCATCGGATCTACGTATTCGGCTTTGGCCCTCGCAATGGAAAAGTCTTTGTACACTCCTATTGCGACCCCTGCGAGAATGGCATCTCCCATCGGCGCCCCTATGCGACTTCTGACAAATACGGTGGGAACATTAAAGACATCCGTGATGATACGGCGCCAAAGACGATTTCGCGTTCCGCCTTCGTTCAATACGATGGGAAAATTCACCTTCGATGAACGTTTCTGAATGATTTGAAACGAATCGTACATGGCAAACGCGACGCCCTCCATCGTCGCTCGCACCAGATGCGCCTTTGTGTGATGAAGCGACAATCCAAAGACGACACCGCGCGCGTTTACGTCCCACAGCGGTGTGCGTTCACCCATGAGATACGGTAAAACCACCAAGCCGTCGCAGCCGATGGGCACCGGTACCGCTTGCTTCTCCATGCTCTCGTACGCGCTGAAACCCGGTACAATTTTTTCCGTCGCGACCTCCAGCTGGGAAAAATTATCCCGAAGATACCGAAGTGACTGTCCGCCGCAGGTGGTGGCTGCTACGGTGGCAAAGACTTTCCTCGAATCAGTGACATAG
>JAJZLX010000508.1 GCA_021850555.1 Pseudomonadota bacterium
GCGTGCATGATGACCCGTACGTCAACCTCGGGGTGCAGGACATCACGGCCTGGGTGGACTTCACCCGCGTCGCCGAAGCGGCGCTCGAATGCGGCCTGGAGGTCGCGGGCTTCGCAACCCAGGCGGCCTTTCTGCTGGCTACGGGGATCGAGCGTCAGGTCGCTGAAGCGACTGATCCGGTGGAACATGCGCGCCGGGCGGGCGAGGCGCGCCGGCTGCTGCTTCCCGCGCAGATGGGGGAGGCGTTCAAGGTGATGGCGCTGACGCGGGGACTCGATGCGGCGCTGTGCGGTTTTGCGCTGCAGGATCTGCGCGACTCGCTGTAGGGGTCGCGCCGGCATGGCGTTTCGCCGGGGCGTTTTCCGCCGCCGCAGCCATGCGATGGGGTGATCGGCAGAGCTCTCGATTGCGCTCGGCCTTCGGTTCGCGAGCCAGGCGGCGCGCTGCGGCGTAGAAGCGCGGCAGGTTGCCGTCTTCCCGCCGGAGCAACCGCTCGAACCCCGGAAGACAGTTGTAGTAGGTTCCCACCGAGGCCAGATCCGCATTGTTCAGCCCCTCGCGGATCCATCGGTTGTAAACCGGGGCGCTGACCTGGAGCTTGTGCTCCAGTTGAACGATGCGCCGTGCCAGCCGCGCGAAGACCTGTTTCTTCTTCTGCAGCATCCGCGCGCGGGGGATTGCGGAGGCGTAGAGCCGCGCCAGCCGCGCGCGCGTGTGGCGCAGCAGCCGCGCGAAGCGCACATCGGCGGCATCGAGGCGCTCGAATTCGGCGAAACGCCCCGGCTCGTGGCGGTATGCGAGCCAGCGCTGCAACCCGGTGTTCTCCACGGTCATTGCGAAGGCTTCGTCGAACGACGAGTCGTTGGGCACATAGAGCAGCTCGTGCGCGAGCTCGTGGAAGATCATGGCCACCAGCTCATCGGTTCCGTAGCGCAGCATCGTGCTCATGACCGGATCCGGGAGCCAACCGAGCGTCGAATACGCCGGTACGCCTTCGACGACCACGTCGTATCCCTCATGTTTCAGGCGGCGGGCGTACGCGCGCGCCGCGCTCTGATGAAAGAATCCGTGGTACGGCACGCATCCGGCGATGGGATAACACCACTCCTTGGGTCTGACGGAGAACTCCGGCGCCGCCACGACGTTCCACACGACGTATCGGCGGCCTATGTTCACGTAGCTCTTGTAGCTGTCGTTGTCGGGCAGCCCGAGCTTCTGCCAGGCGAAGCGGCGCGCCTCGCGTACTTCGCCGAGCTGGCGCACGAGCGATTCGGACGTCTTCGGATCATCGATCACGTCCACGATGGACCGCCGGTCGCGAAGCACGCGCCACTCGCCGACGCCGGCCTGCATCAAATAGCGCGTGCTGGCGCAACCGGCCAGCGTGGCGAGGATGAGGGCCCCGCCGGCGATGCGCGCGGCGCGGCCCCTCGCGCGCGCGTGCTGCGCGGACCGATTGCGGGCGGAAGGGCGCGAGAAGTCGGTTAACATGTCTGCATGCAATTCTATCTGGTCGGCGGTGCGGTCCGAGACCGGCTGCTCGGGCGGCCGGTGGCCGAGCGCGACTGGGTCGTCGTCGGGGCGCGGCCCGAGGATCTCGAGCGTCAAGGATACGTGCCCGTAGGCCGGGAGTTCCCGGTCTTTCTGCATCCCCAAACCCATGAGGAATACGCGCTCGCGCGGCTGGAACGTAAGACCGCGCCCGGTTACCGCGGGTTCACCACCGAGTTTTCTCCCGCGGTGACCCTGGAGGAGGACCTGCGCCGGCGCGACCTGACCGTCAATGCCATCGCCGAGAGTCTCAGCGGAGAGATCATCGATCCATATGGCGGACGGCGTGACCTCGAGGCGCGGCTGTTGCGGCATGTGTCGGCGGCTTTCGTCGAGGATCCGGTGCGGGTCTTGCGCGTGGCGCGGTTCGCGGCCCGGTACGCGGCGCTGGGATTCCGCGTCGCCGAGGAGACGCTGGAGCTCATGCGCCGCATGAGCGAGTCCGGAGAGCTCGCCGCGTTGGTGCCGGAGCGGGTCTGGCAGGAAACCGAGCGCGCGTTGGCCGAGTCCCGGCCGGAGGTCTTCTTCGAGACGCTGCGCGCCTGCGGAGCGCTTGCCGTGATCTTCCCCGAGCTGGCTGCGCTCTTCGGCGTGCCCCAGCCGGCAACCTGGCACCCGGAGATCGATACGGGCGTGCACGTGATGCTGGCGCTGCGCTGGGCGGCCGACGCAGGGCTGGCGACGGCCGTGCGCTTCGCGGTCTTGACGCACGATCTGGGCAAAGCGCGCACGCCGCCCGAGCAGTGGCCGAGCCATCATGGTCACGGGGAAGCCGGCGTGCCGATGATCACGGCATTGTGTGCGCGGCTGAGAATTCCCAATGCGTACCGAGACTTGGCTGTGCTCACCGCCCGCTATCACGCTCAGGTCCACCGCGCGGGGCAAGCGCGCCCCGGCACGATTCTGAAGTTGCTGGAAGCAACAGACGCCTTCCGCCGGCCGGACCGATTCGACGAGCTGCTGGCCGCCTGCGAGGCCGATGCGCGCGGCCGCGCGGGACTTGCGGATCAGCCCTACCCGCAGGCCGATCATCTGCGCCGTGCGCGCGCGGCCGGTGCCGCCGTGACGCTGACAAGCGCGGAGCGTCAGAGTCTGACCGGTCCGGCCGTCGGCGAGCGGATGCGTGCCAAGCGTCTCGAGGCACTACAGGCGCTGCGAGCGCCACAGGCGGATTGATGAAAAGGGTGAGGGCCGCGTGGTGCGCCGACTTCCTCAGGGGTAGGCGCCGAATCTGACCGCCCCGGTCTGGGACCGCAGATAGGTGGGCAGTACGTCCAGCATGGCGCGCGGGTGCAATCCGAGCCGCGCGCAGCCGTCTTCGGCGCAGATGCTGTCGCGCGTCAGCGAGCGGAAATTGTCGAGCGTCATTGGCTTGCCGGGAAGCAGGCCCAAGACAGCCGCCTGCAGGCGGCCGAGCGCATCGGGGAGTCGCACGATGTGGCAGGGCAGACCCGAGGCCTGCGCGCTCAGGCGCACCAGTTGCTCCAGCGTCAGGACTTGTGGTCCGCCCAGCTCGTAAGTCTGCCCGAACGTCTCGGGCTCGAGCAATGCTCGGGCGAACGCTTCCGCAACGTCGCCGACGTAGATCGGAGCGAACCGCGCTTGCGCACGCGCCAGCGGCATCCAGCCATGCGACAGGCGCAGCAGGCGTGCAAAGCGGTTGGTGAGGGAGTCGCCCGGCCCGAAAATGACGGAGGGACGGAAAACGGTGAAATCGAGGTGCCCCGCGGCGGCGCGCAGGTGGCTTTCGGCTGCCCCTTTGCTGCGCAGATAGCCGCTCGGGCCGTGCAGGTCGGCGCCGAGGGCGCTCATGTGCAGCAGGCGGCGGATACGGCCAGCCCGCATCGCGGCGAGCACTTTTGCGGCCAGGTCGACGTGCACTCGCTGGAACGTGTCGTGGCCATGCTCGTTCAGGATGCCGACGAGATTGATGACCACGTCCATACCCTCGACCAGCCGATCGAGAACGCCGCGATCATGTACATCGGCTTTGAGCAGGCGCACGGTCGGAAGTACCCGCAGAGCCTGGGCCCGGTCGGGATCCCGCGCGGGCAGTGTGAGCCAGTGGCCGTCGCGCGCCAGACGCGTCGCAAGCCGGGTGCCCACGAAACCCGTGCCGCCCAGCACGCATATGTTCAAGGGCGCAGCCATGGCCGAATCTCCCAAGCCGTCCCCGGGGCCGAAGACGCGCCGGCCCCGGGGGGAATATCAGGCTGCCCGCACCTCGATGGTGCGCGGCTGCAGTGCCGGCACCTTCGGGATGGTCACCTCGAGCACCCCGTCGGCGTGCTTGGCGGTAATCCGGTCCACGTCCGCTCCTTCGGGCAGCGTAAAGCTGCGCATGAACGCTCCGGTGCGGCGCTCGAGGCGTTGGCGACCCTGGCCACCCTGTGTTTCTCGCGCGCGCTTTTCCCCGCGCAGAGTCAAGAGATCCTTGTCGGCGGTGATGCGGATGTCTTTCGGCTCCACGCCCGGTACATCGGCCAGAACGACGAAGCGGTCGGACTCCTCGTAGATGTCGACTTGCGGGATCCACGAGATGTCCGCCACAGCAGCGCCCTCGCCACTTTCCGCGGACAACGCCTGGTCCAGCTGGCGCTGCAGGCTGTCGATGAGTGCCCAAGGCTGATAGCGAACCACAGTCATGATCGAGCCTCCGATTGCTGAGGATGTCAGGCGTTACCGCCCAGGATGCCGTGAAGCTGATCTGTGGCCGGCAGCCGGGATTTCAAGCATGGGTAGTGCCTCTCAGATGATCCGGTGAGAAATCCCGGACCTGGAGACAACCTGCGCATTTTCCGGGGATACAAGATATTGGGTCTGACCTTGACTCGGTCCGAAGCGGACTCAAAAAAATATTTGCGAGCCTGCGTGGCGGGTAACGTGGTAAGTATCTGATTTATTTTTACTTTACGGCCTGTTCGCGGAGTTCCTCAAACCTTGACGCATGGCGGGGTGCTCATTAGGCTCTTTACCCCGACACAAGATCTTGTGTCCGCCCGTCGGGAGCGAGATCAAGCGTTCGGGGGAGGCTCAGGGGGATACTGGTCGACGAATGGCGTACCGCCGGATGTGGTACGCACAGCGCCATGCTGATCACGCCGCCCGTATTCCCTGTGATCCAGTGTGCAGACACTTGGGGCGCCGCGGACACATGAATACCGTCATGAAGATCGATTCGAAGGACACTGACGCCATTCCGTTCCAGGAGGCGTCGCTCGACATCTGGGACAAGAAATACCGGTTGACCGCCAAAGACGGTACGGCCA
>JAJZLX010000237.1:0-4521 GCA_021850555.1 Pseudomonadota bacterium
CCAGCGATCGGCTGTTCTCACGATTTCTGAGCAGACCATATCGATACACCAGCTGCGCTCCTCGGCCGTAAGCTCGCTCCAGTGATCGCGGACGCACACGGCGGCGACGCATCCGGGGCCATTGCGCATACCCATCTCATCATCGGCGTCGCGATCGGCACCGCGTGCCTGGGCCAAGCGCTCTCGCCAAATGGATTGTTGCTTTGGCGTTGCCTCGCCGTTTAAGACACGGATCGCCCACATCCAAGGGGTGAGCGACTTGTCCATCATCGCTTGCGACGCGACCCCCTCATCCACCAAAGCTTGCACGGCAGCCCCCAAGGGCTTCAGCTCCAAGAGCACATAGGCCTTTGCGGGCTCGCCCGAGGACTCGCCTTGGGCGGGGATCGGGATCGGCTCGCCTGCCGTGTACTCACGCAGATCCATGCGCTTCAGCGCCAACTCCCAGAGACGATCTTTTCGCGAGCGTCTCCCGGGTTCGGGCAACGCGGCCAAGTATCGGTCTAGGAGCATTTGGACGCGGGAGCGGAGCGATCCCAACTGCAGGCTCAAAATTGCGAACTCGAGATCGCGTTGACGGTGCGGCAAGGCATTCGACTGCTTGCGCTCATAGGCATATAACTTGTTGTCCGCATGCAGCTGCGGAAACATGTTGGCCGGGCCCGAGATCTCCGGTTCATGCGCCATACGCTCTCGATCGAGACGTACGTAGTCGGGGGCCGAAAGCAGGACGAGCAGCGCCTCGCCGGCGAGATCCGGGTGGGCGATGGCGACGCTTGCGACCACAGCCGACAGCGAACCCGATTGGCTATGTCTCAGGATGTCGAGGAGCATCTTATCGAGTTGCTCCGGCTGATGGGTTGCCACTTCAAGGAGCCATGTCTCGAGAGCCATGAGCATCGACTGCAAGACATAAGGGCTGACCGAGAGACCTCGATAGGCGGTCCAAAGCCGAGGATTTATCCATTGCTTGTGTAGAGTGCCGTCGGCAAACGTGAGCTCGACCTCCCAAGCATGTTCCAAAGAGCCCGGGAGCCTCGGGTGAACGTACCAATCGATGCTGTGGTTGAAGACTTGATAGTAGAAATTGAGTGCAATGCCGGAATGAGCCCTTAACAATGGCAACCACGGCCCACGAAGTGCGCTCGCTGGAAAGAAATCATGGTGGTGACCCTCACGGATGCCGAAAAGGATGTCGATGTCGGTGGAGAAGTGGCTGTAGGTATCCCGACGGATCTCCTCCTCCGTGGCGAGGAGATAGTCGCTCGCGACTGAGACCATGATCTGCGGAAGATCGCGGGCCGCCTGCATGCCCTCCAAGCCGGTGAGCAGAAGCTCCTGAAACTCCTCCGCAATAGAATCCCGCTCACGCTCGTCCTCAGTCGACGTTCCCCGAAGGACCGCTTCAAACCGCGTGGGGTCGGCCTTAGGGATCTTCGCGATAATCTTGAGCAGCCTCTCGCGTGCGTCCTCCGAACGCCAAGCGGCAAAGCTCGGCAGCAGCGCATACGCAATGCCGGCGACGAAGGGCTCGCCGGGCGCCTCAGGCGCCCACAACGCCACCCCACGCACGGCATCCTCTATCAAGCCGAGCAAAACAGGATGATCCGCCTCGCTGAAGCACGGCAAACTGTCGCATACGATTTTGAGCACCGCGGGCCACGCAGAGCCTTCGGGCACATTGAATGTCGAGCCGTGCTCTTGCAGCCCCCGCGCCAAGTCCGCCATCACCACGCAAGCCACACGAAGTAGACGGATCACGCGCTTCAGAAGTGCGCAATCATTTGCGATCAGCTCCGACGCGTGTCGTGCGAGTAGCTCTGAGGCCAAAGGAGCTCGCAAGATCGATACAAGGGTGTCGTCTCGAAACTGAGCACCCTGCTGTGCATCAGTGGTCGCGGCCAAAAAGAGCCGATCGGCCGCATCGGGCTCGCGCTCCAGAAGCTCGGTGACCCACTTGCGATAGGAGCGGCGAATGGCCGGATGCGTCCCGATGGCGGCGGCGAGCTCGGCGAAGGAAGCGGCTTCGGCGAGGTGCTGCTCCTCGAACCACTCGAGGATCGCCCAATCCTCGAGCACATCATGGGCGGTGGCGATCAGTGATGGGTGCCCGTCCGGACAGACGATGAGCGAGTCGGCTTTCAAACTCGCCACCACCGCGGGATCGAGATCCGCGAGCGGAATATATTCCGAGAGCGCACGAGCGCGCCGGATTGCAATTTCCTCGAGCACCTGTTCGCGCCGCCGCCCAAGACCTGGCGCGCCCTCGGCGCGCACCAGGTGCCGCCAGAAGTAGCCACGGAACTCACGTTCACTTTCCGGCAGCGGCCGCTCAGGGGGCCACGGAATATCGAGCGCTTTGTCCAGGAAATAGGGGTTGCGCAGGATGCTGCGCAGCGGCGGATGACTCAAAGGGCGCGAGAGCTGCGGGAGACCTGCGGCAATTGCATCGAGTTCCGCGTCCACAAGCGGCAGTGCGAGCACGACCGCTTGCTTGAGGCGCGGCTCGCGCAAGAAGCTTTCGCGCACCTGTTCGGTGGAGTAATCCCGACAGGTAATCACCAGCTTCAGATCCGGATCTTCGACAGCGCGCGTGATGAGGTCGTCGAAGGCTTCCCGGGTGGATCGCTCCCGTAGCCTTTCCATGCTCTCAATCAACACAATTTTGCGACCCTGGGCTGCGAGCACGGCCGCCAGAGCAACGGCGTTGCCCGGCACCTGCGCAGCGTGAAGCGTCTCATCGATATGTGCCTTGGCGAACTCCTCGGCGCGAAACGCAAAGACGAAGTGATCTTGACTGAGTTGCGTCAAGACTTCCTTGGCGACCGCGGATTTCCCGCTGCCCGCTGGGCCCGAGACGATGACCACCTGCGAGCGTTCCAGTTGATCCAGGACCTGTTCGACAAGCGCCGTGCGCGGCAAGTGAAAAGTCGGGCCGATAGTGGAGCGGATCTTCCGAAGCGTAGGCTCGGAGTGATCCTTCAGGGCCTTTAAGATCTTGTTCTCGCTCGTGCCGAGCACGCCGTGCGCGTGCTTCAAATCCTCTGGCAGGTCCTCGCGAGAGAACGTCCGCGCCTCCTTCATCGAGGACTCGGCGAGCCGTTGCAGGGCGCTCCATGAGGCGGAGGCGACCGGCTGGCCGCTATGCTCGGACGCCGTATAAGCGAGGACGCCTCTCAAGTGCGCCTCCGCCTGCCGAGTCGCTGTGTCGAGATCCAGGCTCAGGAGGTGGAACACCTTGAAGAAGGGCCAGAGTTCTGCCGGGTCGACCGTACGACCCTCGTGCATGGCGACGATCGTCGCGATCGCTTTCGCGTAATGCGCCGCCTTCTTGGAGATGAACCCGGGGGTCGCCAATCGATGAGCGAAGTCATCGCCATCGCGCGATGCGCGTGCACAGTCGAGGAGCCGCCCGAAGTCGCCTAGGAGCGCATTACTGCCTCGTTGCACGATGAGAACGAACCGATCGTGATCGGCCGAGAACTGACGCGAATTCTTGAAGTCCTGCCAAAAGTCGAGGATCGCGTTCTGACACTCCTTGTCTGCCGCACTCACAGTGAAGGTACGCTTCACTTGCCCCGCGAGCTTTGAGCGGATTCCGCCTGCCCTTTCGCAGGTGATCAAGACGTCATCGGTCTTCCAGCCCAGGTGTTCGGTCTGGAAACTGACCTCAACCACCGTGGTATCAATCAGGATCGGCGGAATCCATTTGAGCAGCAGCTGCGCAAGCCAGTAGGCATCGACATCGCGCTCGAAGTAAGTTCCGGCGCCGCCGGTCGAGAGCGAACTGGAAATGGAGCTCGTACTCATCCCGAGCCCCTGCGCTACACGCGGGCGACGACGCGCGCCACCGTGCGGATGTCCGAGATCTGGATCCGTAAGCTCCGCAGCGTCTGGCGCATCGTGTTGAACACCCGCGCCGTGCCGTCTGGGTCCGAGATGGCCTCCGTGCCATAGTCGATCGCCTCCAGCCGCTCGAGCTTCCCGGCGACGACTTCGTGCCAGGCCTGGCGACGCGCCTGCACCTGGTCAGCGACCTGCAGAGTGAACTCGATCTTTTCGGACATGGAGCCTCCCATTGAGGGCTGGGCGCCCTTAGCGCCAGCGCTTGATCGAGGTGGACGTTGGTTCTTGCCGATCACTCATGTTCGCGCCGCTGCGCTGTCGGCGCGTCGCTCAGTAAATTCGCTGCCTTGGACTGCCCCACCGCCCCGGTATGGTAATACCTCAGCGTGGTCGCCACGTTCTTGTGGCCCGTGAGCTGCATAACCTCTCCCAGGGGCACGTGCTGGTTGCCCGCTTCGGTGACGAACCCCGAGCGCAGCGAGTGCGCCCCGAACTTTCCGTCGAGCCCTGCAATCTTCGCGCGCTGCTTGACCATGCGATAGATCGCCTGGGCACTCAGTGCCTCGGTGGCCTTCCCGCGCACGACCTGGCGGAAGATCGCCCCCTCGCGCACGCCAGAAGCCTCGAGCCATGCGGTGAGTGCTTCGGCAGCGATCCCCATGATGGGCTTCCCGG
>JAJZLX010000237.1:4531-4817 GCA_021850555.1 Pseudomonadota bacterium
CGTCTCGCCGATGCGCTCCAGGTGCTCCATGCGCGCATTGGCGACCTCCGAGCGGCGCCGGCCGCCGGATGCCCATGCGAAGGTGAGGATCGCCCGATCACGAACCCCGCGAAGATCGCCCTTGCAGGTCGCGAGCAGCCGCTCGAGCGGGGAGCGGGTGAGGGCGGTCATCCGGCGCTGGGGCACTTGGCGCAGCGCGTAGCCGCGGCGGACACGACGCAGGAATTCGCGCACGCCGGGGTCCTCGAGCGGGTTCTTCGCTTTCTTCATCGCGTGGGCTTTGGAG
>JAJZLX010000455.1:0-367 GCA_021850555.1 Pseudomonadota bacterium
GCCATCGGCCTGCTGGCCCAGCCGCTGCTGCGTTCGATGAGCGGTGTGACCACGGAATTGAAGAGCATGGTGCCGGTCGCCGGAGCCATCGGTCTGGTGCTGATCGTGCTCGAGGGGGCACTTGACATCGAGCTGCGCCGCGAACGCATCAAACTGGCGGCAAAGGCAGCCACAGTAGCAGTCGCGGCGTTCATCCTTTGTGCTGCCGCATTGGTCCTCATCGGGGTGCGCGTGCTGCATTTGGGATATGAGCAGGCGGCCATCCTCGCAACTCCCTTCGCGGTGATCAGCAGCGCAGTCGCGATTCCAGGGAGCCACTCCCTCGAGCGGCACGCCCGGGAGTTCGTCGTCTACGAGAGTTCCGTGT
>JAJZLX010000455.1:389-4812 GCA_021850555.1 Pseudomonadota bacterium
ATTCTCTCGCTGATCCTGGCATTCGTGTGCTCCGTGGCGCTGGTTCTCGTGTCGACACGCGCTGACGCCCACGTGCGCTACATCCCGCTGCTCGCCGGCCTGTTCGCGCTCTACGCCTCCGGCGAGCTGCTGCATCTGTCGCCGCTGCTCATGGTCCTGCTGTTCGGGTTGATGCTCAATAACAAAGTGGCGCTCGAGCATCTACCTGGGCTGCACCATATCGCGGACAGGATTTCGCCGACCACGGTCGGAGAATTCAAAGTGCTCGTGCAGGAGCTGACTTTTGCCGTTCGCGTCTTCTTTTTCTTCTTGCTCGGCTATTCCACCAACTTATGGGATTTCACCGTGCTGCACTCGTGGGCCGCGTGCGCAGTGATCTTGCTCATCGCGTATGGTGTGCGCTACGTTCTGCTGCGCGCGATCGAGCCGCACTCGACCGCATCGCTCGTCTGGATTGCGCCGCGTGGACTGGTCACGGTGCTGCTGTACCTCGAGGCCGCACGGAAGGTGGCTCTGCCAATTTATCTCAACGGCACGGTGCGCCTCGTGGTGATTCTCTCGGTCATTTTTCTGGCGCTATCGAGCCGTGCCGCGAACAGAAAAGTCGCAGGTTCTCCTGTTTCCTGAGCACGCCGGGGGGGGGTGCGAAAGCCGGCGCGGGGACCATGATCAGACGTTCCGGACGATGAACCGCTAACGACTGGTCACGACGAACTTGCCCGGCCCGCTCACCCCCACCACGGCGCGTTTACCGCCATCGGTGATTTCACGGGTCATCGGCCTGCCGTTCACGAATACCTTCGCACCCGGACCCGACACGGGCACCGACACTCTCGCCTCGATCTGCGGCGGCAGATGGATCGTGGTGATGTAGCCCTTGTCGTCGCGGATCGCCACGCGCAGCAAGCCGTGCGGGGTGGGCTCGGCACCCTTGGCCCACTTCAGTCCGATGAGGTCGGGGCGGATGTCGACTTTCGCGAAGCCGCCCGCGGTGGGTCGGATGCCGAGTATCTGGGTCATCAGCCAGGGCGTGACCCCGCTCGACCAGCCGTGCGCCAGGCTGACGAAAAAGCCCGACACCCCGTCGGCCTGGAGCGATGCCTGATACATGAATCCCTTGAACCAGGTGGGGTTATAGGCCTCCCAGAAGCTGGTCGCGCCTTCCTGCACCATGCCGCCCCAGTACTGGCGGATCCACTTCAGCGCCGCGCGCCTGTGGCCCATCTTGGCCATCGCGCTCACCACATAGAAGTTGTAATAAGGCGTGATGACGTACGAGCGATACTTCGGCTTGCCGACGTGCGACAGCACACGGCGCCAGATCGCGGCATATTGCTCCTTGTTTGCGACCCCGGACAGTACCGCATAGGCGTTCGGCTGCCACCGCTCGCCGAACGTTCCATGTGCATTCAACATGTACTTCTGCGCGGCCGCCTTGAGCGCCGCCGCCTCCGCGGCCATCCGCCCGGCATTCTTGTCGTCGTGCAGAACGCGCAGCAGATAGGCCCCGTCCTTGAACGCCTGGTAATACTCGAACTGGGTCGCCATACGGGTTTGCGGCGTGTCGCCGCTCATCTCCGGCGCCCAATCCACGAACGTCCAGGCGTGAGTCAGGTCGGAAAATACCGCGTGGCGGTTGAGATCCTTCTCCATGTAGTCGAGCAGTTCGACCAGGCGCGGATGGACGCTTTGCAGCTGTTTCAGCGCAGCGGTATGCAGATAATACTCGGTCTCCGCGTTGATCCAGAGCGCCGAGTAGCCCGTTGACGGCGGTGTGGATCGGTGCCGGACCGATGAGGCGGTTGAGCGTGGTCCGCATCAGGAAGTGAGTACCGAATACGTCGTCGATGGTGCGGCCGCTGACGTCGAGATCCCCCGCCCAGCGATTCCGATCGCGCTTGGGCGCATCCCAGATGCCGTCCTGCATGCACAGGTGCGCCGTGTAGGCGCCGATGGTCCACATCTTGTTGAGTAACGGACTGGACGATTCGAAAGAGCCCCGATACTTGACCGGATAGGCGATGCCGTCCAGGCGGATCGTGCGGAAGGGGGTCGAGCGCCCGCCGGTGAAGCGGATGAGGGCATAGCGGAACGCGCTCTTTGGTCCGTACGCCGTTCCGTGGGGCGGAATGTAGATGGGGTCGACACCCAGATACGGCTGCAGCAGCGCTTCGGCGGCCGACTCGCCATATTGCACCGTTACCTCGGCGGGTGCATTCGAGTCGGACTGCAGCTCGATTCGGCCATTGACTTCACGCCCGAAATCCAGCATCACCTGCGGCGCATTGGTCCGCCCGACGCGCCTGGCGGGCAGGGTGACCGTGAACGGCCCGCCGTGCGTGTCTCCGGTCAGCGCCTGGACGTTTTTGAGCGTGCCGAGTCCGGCGTAGACGCGTCGAACCTCCAGCGCCTTCAGCGGGTACTGGGCGAGAAACGGCGAAATGCCGTCGTAACCCGGCCAGGCATACATGCCCGCATCGGCATTCGCCTGGAACAGGCCAATTGCGCTCTCGATGCCGCCGAGGTCATCGACTTTCCGCCAGGCGGAATCATTGAAGTCGGTCTGTTGCCAGCCCGCCGGCGCCCGCCGCACGGTCGCTCGCCAGTTGGCGTCGCTCATCAGCAGGGGCGGCGCCTGGATCCCGCGCGTCGCGGGGACGATCATCGCCGCCAGCACTTTCCCGGCGCGCAGGTGCCGGCTCACTGGAGCCCGCGCTTCGTTGCCGGCCATAGGGCCGCGTATCGCCTCGATGGCGAGCACGTTCTCGCCGCGGCGCAACCAGCGGCCCACATCATGCTGGTACACCCGAATGCCCATGGGAAAGCTCAGGTTCAGCTGGTAGTGCCCCACCTCCTTGCCGTTGAGATAGATCGTCGCTTGCCGTGGGCCGGCCAGATAGAGCGTGGCGTGCGCCGGAACTACCGTGATCTCAAACGAGCTGCGGAAATAGTGCGGGTGCAGACCGTAGTTGCGTGCCGTGTGCGGCTGTGTCCAGATGTACTGTTCGGGCAGCGGCCGGTGCAGTACGGCTTGCAGCTGGGAGGGCTCGAGGTGCCGCGCGGGATCGAGCTGGGAGTCCGGGATGTGCGTGGGTCCATTTGGGGGCTGCGACAGCTCGGCGGCGACCGATGTCGCCGGGATTTTCGCCAGCGCCGCATTGATCCTGGCCAGCACCGCGTTCGTCAGACGTGACGAATCAAAGAGCTGCACTTCCTTCAGCGTCTCGTCCCGTCCTTTGACGGCGATGCGCGCGGCACTGAATCCTTGCAGGTATTCGTCCAGGATGGCGCGAGTCCTGGGGTTGGCCAGCAGCGCCCCGATGGTGAATCGATCGACACTGTAATGCGGCGTCGGCGCGCCGGCCGCGCGCGCCGGCGCGGGGGGCCGCAGCAGCCAGGCGAGCGCCAGGCTGGCGGCGATGACCGGCGTCACTCGCGTCAATACCGATTTTTTCATGATAGGCCCTCAATCCAGCAAACCGGGTATTGCAGCCCGACGCCGGTGCGCGGCAGGCCGAGCAATGGGATGGCGACGCTGCGGGCCGCTCGCTGTGCTCATCAATCATCGATGGCTTCCCAAAGCCCCCCACGAGTCTCATATTGTGGGCTATTATTTCAGGAAATGACACTCTCTCTTGCTTACGCCGCCGGCCGACGCTAACGGTGGCGCATCCGGAGCAGCTCATGCAAGCGAATCCACAGTCCCCTCGCTTGAGCCCGGCAGCACAGGCTGCGTGGTGGCGCATGCGCAATGTGCTGCTGGGCCTGTGCCTGGCCGGCGCGTTCGGTGTGGTGCCGGCGGTCGCGGCGCCTCGCCCCCCGCTGCTGCTCGGCACGGCCTGGTATCCGGAGCAGTGGCCCGAGTCGCGCTGGCCGAAGGATCTGGCGCTGATGCAGGCGGCGCATATCGATGTCGTGCGGGTCGGGGAGTTTGCCTGGAGCACGCTCGAGCCGCGCCATTGCCGAGGCGGCGCGCCATCATATCTACGTCGTGATCGGCACGCCCACCGCCGCGCCGCCGGCGTGGCTGACCAGCCGCTATCCCCAGACATTGCGCGTGCATGCGGACGGCCGGCGCGCTCAGCACGGCAACCGGCAGCAGTTCTCCTTCTCGAGCCCGCTGTACCGCAAGTTCTGCCGGGGAATCGCCGCGCGCCTGGCACGGCACTTCGGCCACAATCCCGACGTCATCGGCTGGCAGATCGACAATGAGATCGGTCCGGCCTCGTTCGGGGCCCAAACCCGCCGGCAGTTCCACGCGTGGCTGCGCCGCAAGTACCACACCATCGCTGCCCTGAATCGGCATTGGGCGACGACGTATTGGAGTCAGACGTACGATCACTTCCGTCAGGTACCGATGCGCGCCGAGAACGAGAATCCCGGGCTGCTGCTGGATTTCAGACGCTTCGTGACCGCGACCTGG
>JAJZLX010000120.1 GCA_021850555.1 Pseudomonadota bacterium
GCTGCAGCCGACCACGCCGCCGCCCACGACGACCACTTGCGCGTGAGATCTCATTGGGCCTCCGGCGCGGGAATTCCGACATCGTGGCCGAAGAGGACGCGCCGGTTCCGTGTCATGATGCATACCAAGGCTGGCATAATATACAGCTCGCCGATGCGTAGGTGCCCGGGCCGACGGCTCTTGAAAGAGGATTCCGGGGGCGTCTCCCGGCAGGCGCGTGCAACGGCACGGCGGTGTCGGCTGCGGGTGTGCGTTGGGTAGGGGTACATCGTCGTTTCCAGGCTGGACCGTCAGCCTCCACATTCCAGAGATGCCCTCGTCGAGGGAGGGGAAGACGTCGAGCCGTCTTTTGCTGAATTCCGGCAGCATCATAAGTCGGCGTGCGCGCGGTGGGACTCGCCCCGCGGGGGCGCTCCGACCCATTTGCTAGGAATTCCGGCGATTTGGCCGATCGTGGTGCGCCCGCTTCGCTGTGCGGTTGGCTGCGCCTTTTCGCGCTTCACGACCGCAGGCCGCCCGGCGCAGGGTGGGCCGGCGATCCGGACCGGGGCGCCTGCCCGGCCGGGTAGTCCCGCGCGGCAAACCCCGGGGTGTCCGGCCGTTCCACGGCGCGAGGCCATGGCGGGCCACGGACGGGCCCTCTGTGTTCGGCAGGCGCCACGGACAGTTGCAACCGGCTGTCCGAAATCCTAAATTCAAATCCGCATGCCCCAATCACAGACATCGGATCCCGTGGTCAAGGGAAGGCCGATCACCGCCGAATGCGCGGGCGTACCGTTGGTGCCGGAACGCGGGGGACTCTTCCGTGCTTTTCTCGCCGGCCCGTGCGGCACTCTCGGTGATGCCTTCGCCAATCTCGAGCGCACTCCCGCAGTCCAGGTGATCGCGCGGCACGCCCGGCGGCGCCTGCTGGCGGCGCGCATCGTCTTCCCCCCGGAAGAGGGCGAGGGGTACTGGGAGCTCACTCAAATCGGCGATGACGTGTACGTCGTCGTTGCAAACGTGTCCTACAAAAGCTCGCGCCGGGAGCTCGTCCCGGGCGACGGGATGATCCAGTTCTACTTCAAGCTTTCCGGGGATCTCACCCTTGGGGTGAGCCAGACCGAGCCGCTGCGACTGAACCGGCCGAGCCTGCTCGTGTATTTCCAGCCGGTGGGATTCGACATGCAGGAGTGGTCCGCACCGAGCATCCGCGAGCGCAGCGTAACCGTCAACGTGCGCGCCGAGTATCTGGTCGAGAATTTCATGACTTCCCTGGCGCACGCGCCTCCGCAGCTGAGTGCGCTGCTGACGGGCTCGCCGCGGCAGTTCAATTACTGCCAGTTGCCGCTCAATTCGCGCATGTTCGATCTCGCCGCCCGGTTGGTCGAGAGCGTCTATACGGGTACGCTGGCGCTCGTGCACACCGAGGCCACCATCCTCGAGCTGCTGTGCGCCGCCGTGGCGGAGTTCGGCGCCTCTGAGCCGGCGCCGATCGAGCAGTTCAGCGAGCACGACCTGCGTTGTCTGCACGCAGCGCGCGCTTTGCTGTTGAAGCAGTTCTCGCCCGCGCCGACGATCCGACAGGTGGCCCGCGCGGCCGGGATGAGTGAAACGTCGCTGAAGCGCGGGTTCAAGAGCCTCTTCGGCGAGACCATATTCGATTTCTCGGTGCGCTGCCGGATGCAGCATGCCCTCACCCTGTTGCGCGAGCAGCGGATGTCGGTGGCGCGGGTCGCCGAGGCGGTTGGCTACAGTCACCAGACCTCGTTCGCAACCGCCTTTCACCGGCACTTCGGCCTGTGCCCGAAGGATGTGCGGGGACAGAGATCCCGCTGATCCCGGGCCCGGGCTGCGCGAGCGGAGCCGGCGGGCTTTCCCGGCAGGGGCCCGCCGTCCGTGACGCGACGTGCGCCTCGATGCGGCTCAGCCCGGGCAGGGCGGGGGCCGGCCCAAACCCGAGTTCCTAGCAAGCGCGCCGGAGCGCCAAGCTTCCCGGGCGGCCATCTGGGGTATGTTCGCCGGCAATTCATGAGGTTGATCATGAGACCCAGCCGTCGTCATCCGGGTGAAGGCAACCGGCACAGCGCGCAGCCCCGTGCGGCCGACTACCGGCGGCTGGGCAATCCGTTCACGCCCCAGCGTGCGTTCTCCGACGATGCGGTCGCAGCGATGCACGAGAGCGCCCTGAAGATCAACGAGACACTCGGGATCAAGGTGCTGCTGCCCGAGGCGCGCGCGCTCTACCGTGAGGCGGGCGCACTGGTGGACGAGGACACGCAGATGGTGCGCCTCGGACGCGAGATCATCGCGCAGGCCCTCAAGAGCTGTCCGCGCGCCTTTCAGGGCATCGGCGCCGATCCGCGGCGCACCATCGAAATCGCGCCGGAGAAAAT
This sequence comes from Pseudomonadota bacterium, assembly GCA_021850555.1. Next base: position 2,376 of record JAJZLX010000120.1, read on the forward strand.
CGTGTTCGTCGGCGGCTCCAGTTGTCCGAACGTCAGCGACCTGGAACGCGGCCGGCGTCCCGGTGCGCTCGCGGACTACGTCGAGCTTCTCAAGATCTGCCAGCGCTTCGACGTGCTTCAGATTTCCGGCAACTACACCGAGGCGCAGGACGTGCCGGTTCATCTGCGCCACTACGAGATGCTGCGCGCACAGCTGACCCTTTCGGACAAGATGCCGTTCGTGCATGCGCGCGGGCGCGGACAAGTGCACGACGCCTTTGCGATGATCCGTCTGGCGCGCGGGCTTGGCGAGCAGGAATTTCGCCAGGCCGTGTATGCCCATACCATGATCAACAGCAACTCCCCGCGGGTGCTCGACCAATCCATGGCGCAGGGCCTGATCGATTTTGCCCGCCACGGTCAGATGGCGATCGTCACCCCGTTCTGTCTTGCCGGCGCCATGGCGCCGATCACCATTGCCGGCGCCCTGACGCTGCAGCACGCAGAGGCGCTGGCCGGCATCACGCTCTCGCAGCTCGCCTCTGCCGGCGCGCCGGTGCTCTACGGCAGCTTTCTCTCCAACGTCGACATGAAGTCCGGCTCGCCGGCCTTCGGGACGCCCACTCACTTTCAGGCCACCCTCGGGGCCGGGCAGCTTGCGCGACTCATCGGACTGCCGTGGCGTGCCGGGGCGGGCACCGCGGCCAATGTGGTCGACGCCCAGGCGGCATGGGAAACCCAGTTCTCGCTTTGGGCGAGCGTGCTCGCCGGCGCCAGCGTATGCGTGCATGCGGCGGGGTGGCTGGAGGGGGGGCTGACGCATTCCTACGAGAAATTGATGATCGATGTGGAAGTCCTGCAGATGGTGGCCGAGCTGTGCCGGGCTCCGCCGGCCGACGAGGATGCGCTCGGCTTCGAGGCGATCGCCGAAGTGGCACCCGGCGGGCATTTCTTCTCGGCGGCGCACACCATGTCGCGCTATCGCACGGCGTTCTATGAGCCGCTGCTCGCGGACACGGCCAACTTCGGCGCCTGGAAGGAAGCCGGCGAGCGCACCGCCACGCAGCGGGCGCACGAGAAATGGAAGCGGGTGCTCTCGGATTACACCCCCCCGGCGGGCGCGGCAGCCTGCGGGGAGGCGCTCGAGGAATTCATCGCACGGCGCACCGGGGAGGGCGGTGCTGCACCGCTCACCTGAGGAGCCCCTGATTGATTCCCGTGTGCCTGCGGTGATCGCCTCGATGCAAGGCGCGTGGCGCAGCCCTCGTGTGGATACGGGCATGGCACGCGAGGCGGCGGGCGGCGATGGTCGCGGCGCCCCGGAACAGGGCTGTCCTGCTTCCATGAGAGGCCGGGCCCGATTTCGCCCGATGTGGCGCCGCTCCTGCCTGATGTACTTCGAGTACACTGCGGCCATCGCGCCTGGCTCTGAGCGAAACCGGCCACCGTCGCGGCCAATTGGGAGTTAAACAGAGGCTCCTCATGTCGAGCGCGATCAAGGCGGAAAACCACAGCATCGATTTCATCCCGCTCACCGAGCGCTACGGCACGCCGCGCCGGTTGTTCACGCTCTGGTTCAGCGTGAATCTGCACATCCTGGGAGTGGCCTTGGGCGCTCTCGGCATCGCCGCCGGTCTGAGCCTCGCGCAGGCCGTGGCCGCCCTCGCGCTCGGCAACGCGATCGGAACCGTCATCATGGCCGCGCACTCGGCGCAAGGACCGCAGCTCGGGATTCCCCAGATGATCCAGAGCCGGGCGCAATTCGGCGTCCTCGGCGCCGCGCTGCCGCTCGTGGCCGTGATCGTGATGTATGTGCTCTACACCGCCGCGGACCTGCTGATCATGCAGGGCACCATGAGGTCGCTGTTTTCGCTCGGCAGCGACGGATCGCTGTTGGCGATTGCCCTGGCGACGCTGCTCGTCGCCTACATCGGCTATGAGCTCATTCACCGCATCGGCAAGGTCATGACGATTCTGTCGGGCGGACTGTTCGCCGTCGGCGCCGTGCTGCTGTACACCGATCATCACGCCGGCGCCGCCGGCGTCCATCCCGCGAGCGCGCCGATGATCGCGACGGCCTTCTCGCTCACCATCACGCAGGCGGCGTCCTGGTCATTCAGCTACGGGCCGTACGTCGCCGACTATTCCCGCTATCTTCCGCCGGGGGTATCCACGGCGAAGACCTTCTGGAGCACGGCGCTCGGTTGCTTCCTGGGCTCCACCCTGATCATGATCTTCGGAGCGTATCTGGCGTACAAGATCCCGGGGCTCGGGTCCAATCCGGCCGAGGCGGTCGCCGGCTTGTTCGGGCCGGCCGCGCCGCTCGCCGAAGCGCTGTTGATACTGGCCATCGTCTACGGCAACGTGATGAACGTTTACAGCGCATACATGTCGAGCTGCACCATCTTCTCCGGGTTCAACCGCATGAGTCGCGTCGGAAGCGTGTTCAAGCTCATC
>JAJZLX010000010.1 GCA_021850555.1 Pseudomonadota bacterium
GGGCAAGTGCAGTCCTTCGGTTCGATGACCTGATCAATGCGCTCGAAGTGCTCGGGCAGCTTCCTGCGGCGCACCGGCTTGCCCTTGGGGGCGGCAGCGGTGGGGATCTCGCCGGCGGCCTGCGCCTGCCGTTCGGCCTCAAGGACGGCGGCCTTGAGCTCCTCGAAGCTCATCGGCAGCTGCCCGGCGCCCTCGAGCTGCTCGGAGGACTGCCCGAAGCGCGCGCGACGGAGCTTGGCCAGCTGAAATCGCAGGTGCTCGATCAGCGCCCGCTGCTCTCGCAGCTCAATGTCCTTCATCTGCCCGGCGCCGTGCTGCTCGATCACGAGGCGCTTGAGCGCCTCTACGTCGTTCGGCAATGTGTTGATATCGAGCACGGGCGAATTATACGCGCCGCACTCGAGGTGTGCACGGGATCGTGTGTGTTGTTTGTTGGTTTATGTTGGACTGGCGGTCTCGATCTCCAGACCGCCAGTCTCCCTTACACCGACCGACTCGGCTGGACCCGCTCAGGATCCTGCGGAGCGAGCGCCGTCCTCTTCGGCTGCCGCCAGTCAATGCCCTCGAGCAACATCGATAGTTGCGCCCCGCTCAGAGACACCGTCCCGCTCTCGGCCTTCGGCCACACGAACTTCCCCCCGCGCAGCCGCTTGTAGAACAGGCAGAGCCCGTCCTGGGTATCCCAGAGGATTTTTATCCGGTCACCTCGCCGCCCTCGAAACACAAAAATCTGACCGGAATAGGGGTTATGGCCCAGCGAGGTCTGCACCAATGCACTCAAGCCCTCGAATCCCTTGCGAAGATCGGTCACACCGGCCGCCAGCCAGATCCGCACGCCCGCCGATAGTCCCATCATGACCGTGACAGCTCCTCGAGCACCGTGCGCAGCATCCCGGCATCGACCGTCCCCCGGATGCACACCTGCTGCCCGCTCGCGAGCTGCACTTCGATCGCCCCAGCGGTACTGATCGCCGGCGCCGCCTCTGGAGCCGGCCGCGATGACCGCGGCCCATCGCGCATCACGCGAATCGGCACCAAGCGTGCACCCCCGGTCATCGGCCTGTGGCGCGACAATCAAGGTGAGAGCGCGCGACAATCAAGGTGAGAGACGGTGTCGCGGCGCGACGATCATGCCAAGTTGTGTTGTTGTGTGCAAGAGCGATCGACGGGGCATCCTGTCGGCGACGGGACGCGGCGCGACATGGAGGTGTGAGGAGGCGCGGGAAGGGACCCCGTGGAACGCCCGACACCTCCGTGTGCCGGGCGAGATGAGTGGTTACTCTGTGGCGTCCTCCTGCCAGCCGTTGCGTTGCACGCGCAGTGCCGCTGCGGTCCAGGTGGGACCCAGCCGATCGACAGCCTCGGCGATCGTCCCCCAGGCGCGCTGGATCAGATCGTGGCGATCGAGGACGACGGCGACGGCGATGCGCTCGCCGCTCGAGAGCACGCCGAAGCGCGTCTCGTCGGCGAGGAACATGCGGACTTTCTCCAGGATCTGCCGTGCGGCAGCGTCGAGCTCGGTCATTGCCGCTCCTCCTGTGCCTGGACAGGTCCATCAGGCTCGGTCCCTGGCTGTGGATTCTCGGGCGGCGGGGTGACGCCGGTGTTCTTCGGTGTGGCGTAGCGAGCGGGCCGTCCCGCGCCGTGCTTGCGCTCGAGGGCTGCGCGGCGCCTGTAGCTCTCGACGTTCATCTCGAAGATCGTGGCGTGGTGGACCAGGCGATCGACCGCGGCGAGTGTCATGGCGGGATCGGGGAAAATCTTCCCCCATTCGCCAAAGGGTTGGTTCGCGGTGATGAGCATCGAGCGCCGCTCGTAGCGGGCGCTGATCAGCTCGAACAGCACCGAGCTCTCGGCCTGATCTTTGCTGACGTAGGTAATGTCATCGAGGATCAGCAGGTCAAAGCGCTCGAGCCGCTGGATCGCAGATTCCAGGGCAAGCTCGCGCCGGGCGACCTGCAGCTTTTGCACCAGATCGGAGGTGCGGCTAAAGAGCACGCGCCAGCCTTTCTCGAGCAACGCCAGCCCGATGGCCGAGGACAGATGCGATTTCCCGCCCCCTGGAGGCCCAAGCAGGATCAGATTGGCTCCCTGCTCGAGCCAGGCGTCCCCGGCACACAGCGCCATCGCCTGGGCCTTGGAGAGCATCGGCACGGCCTCGAAGTCGAAGGTGGCGAGGGTCTTGCCGGGCAAGAGCTTCGCATCCCCTAGGTGGCGCTCGAGGCGGCGCCGATCCCGTTCGGCGAGTTCATGCTCGGCGAGGGTAGCCAGGAAGCGGGCGGCGGGCCAGCCGTCCTTGTCCGAGCGGGCCGCGATGTTCTCCCACAACTGCTTGATTGCCGGCAGACGCAGCTCGTTCAGCATCAGCGTCAGACGCGTCACGTCGATGGTGTCGCTCATGCGGCTTCTCCTGAGACTTCCCCGAGGAGATCCTCGTACACCGAGAGCGGCGCGAGCTGCACGCACACCTGCGGCAGACGCTCAGGGTCGGGGGCGAAGCGGGCGGCAAGGGCCTTCAGGTTCGGTGCTTCCCCGGCCTCGAGCGACTCGCTCAAGGCGCCGGCGAGCTCGGCTTCACAACCGCGATCGTGCGCCAGGCTCAGCAGCTCCACGACCGTCTTGCAGGCGATGCGCTCCCCGTGGCGCTCGAGCAGCCAGTAAAAGGTGCGCCGGTACGCCTCGCGGGGGAAGAGCTGGTCGCGATACACGAGGTTCAGCAGCGCCATCGGCTTCTTGCGCAGCGCGTGGATCACGTGGTGATAGTCGACGACGTGACCATGCTTGCCCTCCGGACCGGGCCGGCCTCGGGTGAGCGTCATCAGCGGTGTCCCGCCGATCAAGAGCTGCACCCGATCGTCATACAGCCGCGCCCGCGGCCGGTGACCGATCAGGCGCGAGGGCACGGTGTAGAACACCTTGCGCAGGGTAAAGCCGCTGGAAGAGGTCACGTAGACCAACTCCTCCTCGTAATCGCTGGTCCGCGATGGCGGCAGGGGCTGAAGATGGGCCCGCTCGGCATCGATCCGAGCGGCGTTGCGCAGGTTCTTGCGCGCGAGGATCTCATCGATGAAGGCCCGGTAGGAGGCCAAGTCCTCGAACTGCGAGGTGCCCCGCAACAGCAGCGCATCCCGGATCGCGCTCTTCAGGTGCCCGTGCGGGCCCTCGATCGCTCCGTTCTCGTGGGCCACACCGCGATTGTTGCGGGTCGGCTCCATCCCGTAATGCGCACAAAGGGCTTCGTAGCGGGTGGTCAGATCGAGCCGATCCTCGCGGCTCAGGTTGCGAAACGCCGCCGAGAGGGAGTCGCTGCGGTGCTCGCGCGGGGCACCGCCGAGCGTCCACAGCGCGTTCTGCAGCCCCTCGGCCAGCGCCACGTAGCTCTCCCCGCCCAGGATCACGTGCGCGTGCTCGAAGCCCGAGCAGGCGAGGCGAAAGTGATATAGCCGGTGATCGAGCGCCACCCCAGCCACGTGCACTCCCAGATCGCCCATCTCGGTGAAGTCCGACAGCCCCATCCGCCCGGGCTCGTGCACCTGGCGGAAGATCACCTCCCTCTCCGGTCCGTGCTTGGCCCGCCAGGTGCGGATCCGCCGCTCGAGCGTGCGGCGCACCCCGCGGGGCAGCTCGGGATAGCGGCGCATGAGCTCCTCGAACACCGTCACCGCGCGGATACCCGGCGCCGCGGCCAGCATCGGCACCACCTCGGCGTCAAAGATATCGATCAAGGGGTCCGCTCGGCGCCGTCCCCGTGGTTCGCTCTTCTGCGAAGGAAGGCGTGCCTCGCTTTGGATCCGGTAAGCACTCGCCACGCTCATCCCCGCCTTCGCGGCCGCCGCCGTTACCGGCTCAGTCAGTCTCAGTCTCATGAATAGCCTCATCTGGTGATCGTTGATATGTCGGCCGGGCACGGGCGGGGTCCTCTTCCTGGGAATACCCCTGCTCTATACCCGACCGGCCGCGATCACCGGCGGCCACACCCCACCCGGGGCGGGCCGCCGTCCCGGCGGGAAGCCTCTCGGGCTACGCCCTCGAGGCTTCCCGCCGGGACAGATCTACCGGAGGCAGAATTCTCATCCTGATTGTCGCGCGGTTCTCATCCTGATTGACGCGCCGCATCGGCCTGTGCGCGCCGAACTCACCGGCCCGATACTGCCCACGCCAGCGCTTCACCATGCTCATGTGCGCCCCGTGCCGCCGCGCAACTTCCCTCACCGCCGCCCCCGAGCGCTCGAGCTCCTGCACCACCCGCACCTTCTCGTCCACCGACCACTTCCGCCGCGCCCGCTCCTGGGCAGCTCCGTTGCGCCTCGCTCCACCTGCCGTCTTGATCCTCGCCATCTGCGCCACACCCCGTACGTTCTCGCTACGACGGGCTCATCATCCTCCTCGCGCGAGGCACCTATCCATGGGCCACGGCCGCACGGTTACCTTGTTTCAGTAGGGACCTGCGCTCCTATAGGAACACGGCCAGAAGAATCCGACACGGGAACGGGGAGCGCCAAGGCATCAGCAGGTTTTGTCTGGTGTCGCGGCAAATGCCGGCAGACCGGACGCGCAGAAAACGCGCTCCCCGGGGACGCCCCCCATTGCGCGGCGCCCTATGTCGGAACAGAGGCACTGCGGGAAGCCGAGGTCCGCTCATCCAAGACCGCCCGCCACATGCTGGAGTACCGATCCGGCCGGCGCGAGATCACCTGCCCCGCTCAGTCCGCTTTCGCCTCCGGTACCACCACTCCATCATCGCCCACGTCAACGCACCCCACAGCACCCCTCCGGAGAGCCATATCGGTAAACCGGTAAGCGCGAT
>JAJZLX010000176.1 GCA_021850555.1 Pseudomonadota bacterium
CACACCCGGGGTGCCATCGGCACTGCGGATCTTGCGCAGCACCCGTTCCGTCGAATCCGATTCCCAGTCGATGACCCGATCGGCACTGCGGCAGAGCGGCCTTAAGCGCCCGAGGACCGCGGGGTCCGCGCCATCGACGCGCCGGGGCTCGAAGGCGCCGGACTCGATCCGCTCGAGGGCGACCAGCACCGCCTTGACCGCGCCATCGGACAGCTCCCCGCGGTACAGACTCGACTTGCTCGCCGCCCGCATCGGGAAACTCACACTCGCCCAGACCGGGCCCGCATCGAGCTCGGCTTGCGCCTCGAGCACCGTCACGCCCCACTGCCGCTCGCCCTCGAGAATGGCCCAGTCGAGCGCGGACGGCCCCCGGTCGCCGACAATGCCCGGATGCACGATGAGGCAGCGCCGCCTCCTCCAGATCCTCTCCGGGATGGCGCGCTTCAGGAACGGAGCGAGGATGAGGTCAGGATCGAACAGCTCAACCGCCTCCCCCGTCACGGCCTCGTTGATATCGAACTCGACCGACACCTCGTGCCCGCGCGCGCGAAGCTCGACGAACAGCCGCTGGGTGAGGCTGTTGAAGCTGTGGGTGAGGAGGAGCACTCGCATCGGAGCTCTCAACAGATGCGCGGCAGCTGCTCGCCGGCCAGCCAGTCGACGATCCGCTCCCCGCCGAAGCCGGTGATCATCTGCACGAAACCATGCTCATCGGCAACCGCCTCCCCGATGATCGCCGCCTCGGCCCCGAGCGGATGCGCGCGCATCGCATCGAGCACCGCCGCTGCGGACTGCGGCGCGACGAAGGCGATGAGCTTGCCCTCGTTGGCGACGTAGAGCGGGTCGAGCCCGAGCAGCTCGCAGGCGGCGGCAACGCCGGGTTTCACGGGAATGGCCTGCTCGCGGATGCGAAAGCCCACGCCCGCCTGGCGGGCGATCTCGTTGAGCGTCGAGGCGAGTCCGCCGCGCGTCGGATCGCGCATGGCATGCACATCCTCACCACCGGCGCCCACCATGGCCGCCACCAGCTCGTGAAGGGGCGCGGAGTCGGAGACGATCGCCGTCTCGAAAGTCAGGTCGTGCCGCTGGGACATGACCGCGACCCCGTGATCCCCGAGGGAGCCGGAGACGAGCACCAGGTCCCCGGGACGGACCCGCTCGACCGAGATCACGAGGCCCGCCGGCACGACCCCGACCCCGGCGGTGCAGATGAACACTCCGTCGGCCTTGCCGCGCTCGACGACCTTGGTGTCGCCGGTGACGACGGCCACGCCGGCGGCCCGCGCCGCCTCGCCCATGCTGTGGGCGATGCGCTCGAGATCGGCGAGCGCAAAGCCCTCCTCCAGAATGAAGCTCGCCGAGAGATAGCGCGGCACGGCGCCCGCCATGGCGAGATCGTTGATCGTCCCGTGCACCGAGAGCGAGCCGATGTCTCCTCCGGGGAAAAACAACGGCGAGATGACGTAGCCGTCGGTGCTCATCACCACCCGCCCGGCAAGATCGAAGGCCGCCTGGTCATTGCCCTGGCGCAGCCACTCGTTGTCGAGGGCGCGGTGAAAGACCTGTGCGATGAGCTGCGCCATCGCCCGCCCGCCCGCCCCGTGGGAAAGCTCGACGAGCCCGCGCTTCACATCGAGCGGACGGTGACAGGGCCGGCCGCTCACGCGAGCGCTCCGGCCGCCCCGGCCCCCTCGCGCGCTGCGTCCCGGAAGCGCTTGTAGGTCCAGTGCGCGGCGCACGCGCCCTCGGAGGAGACCATGCACGAGCCCATCGGGGTCTCGGGCGTGCACACCGTTCCGAAGAGCTTGCAGTCGGGAGGCCGCTTCACGCCCCGCAGCACCGCCCCGCACAGGCATCCCGGAGTGTCGCGCGCGGGCACCTCCTCCAGCGCAAAGCGCCGCTCGGCATCAAATGGCGCGTAGGCGCTCTTGATGCGCAGCGCGCTGTAAGGCACGAGCCCGAGCCCCCGCCACTCGAAGCGCTTGCGCAGCTCGAAGACTTCGGCCACATCGCCCTTGGCGTGCTCATTGCCCTCGGAGCGCACGGCCCGGCCGTATTGGTTCTCGACCTCGTGCCGGCCCTCGTTGACCTGGCGGATCAGCATGAGCACCGCCTGCATCACATCGAGCGGCTCGAAGCCTGCGATCACCACGGGCTTGGCGAACTCCTCGGCGAAGAACGTGTACGGATGGCTGCCGATCACGGTGCTCACGTGGGCCGGTCCGATGAACCCGTCGATGCGCACCCGGCCGAGCTCGCGCACGTCGGGGCTTTCCAGGATGTTCTGGATCGCGGACGGCGTCAGGACGTGGTTGCAGAACACCGTGAAGTTCTTCAGCTGCAGGCGCTCGGCCAGGCGGATGGCGAGCGCCGTAGGGGGCGTCGTCGTCTCGAACCCGATGGCAAACAGCACCACCTGACGGGAGGGTTGCGCCTGTGCGAGCGCCACGGCGTCGGCTGCGGAGTAGATCATGCGGATGTCCGCCCCGCGGGCCTTCGCCCTCAAGAGCGAGGTTCCCTTCGAGCCCGGCACTCTCATCAGGTCCCCGTACGAGCACAGCGTCACCCCCTCTTGCGAGGCGAGTCGGATCGCCATGTCGATGCGCGAGACCGGCAGCACGCACACCGGACAGCCCGGACCGTGGATGAGACGCACGTGCGGCGGCAGCAGATCCTCGAGCCCATAGCGGGAGATCGCATGCGTGTGGCCGCCGCAGAACTCCATGAAGTGATACCCGGCCGGCGCGGCCGCCTCCTCGGCGATCCGCCCCGCCAGAGCGCGCGCGAGACGCCCGTCGCGATATTCCTCGACATGCCTCATGCGGCGGATCCCGCGGGCGCGGTCCGGGCGGACGCATCGGCAAGCCCCGCCACCTCGTGCAGCGTCTCGAGCACGCGCCGGGCCTCGGCTTCGTCGATGACCGTCATCGCAAATCCAACGTGCACCAGCACGTAATCTCCGGGCCGTGCCTCGGGCGTGTAGACCAGGTTGATGTCCTTCACGGCGCCACCGAAATCGATACGGCCCGTACGCAACATCGGATCATCGCCCCGGATACTCAAAATGCGCCCCGGAATGGCCAGACACATCGAAGGAACTCCTTGGAATCGTATCGGAGCACCAACCCCGCCCCGCTACCCTGCCGCGAGCCGCCGCTCGCCGGAATACGTACGCCACTGAACACCGGTATGCACTACTACGTATCGACCGCGACCGCCCGGCTGTCTGAAGCTTGTCGACAGGATGACACCCCACAAGATGAGAACAATCGGGTGGCACGCGGCGCTGCTCTGGGCGCTGCTTGCCCTGTGCGGTGGCCGGGCCGCGGCGGGCGGCGCTTCGACCACCGTTGCGGTGTGGCTGCTGCACCCCGCGGTGCCGGCGAGCGCCGCGGCGGGGATCCCGAACAGCGAGTGTCTCGCCTGTCATGCCCGGGGCCTCGGCGGGGCGCCCAGGATAGACCCTGCGGTGTTGGCCCATTCGGCGCATGCCTCGCTCTCGTGCGTCAGCTGTCATGCCTCGATCAAGAGCATCCCGCACCCCGCTGTGCTCGCCCCGGTCAACTGCGCAAGCTGCCACCGACGCCAGGGCCGGGAATTGAGCCTGGGCTCGCATGCCGAGGTCCCGACACTCGCCTCGGTGCCCGCCGCCCTCGGCCGCCTTTCTCCTCCCGGCTCGCATCGCGCTCCGACCTGCATCACCTGCCACGGCACGCACGATGTCGAGCCGGTTACGAGCACGGCCTTTCACCGCAACATCTCGCGCGGCTGCGCCCGGTGCCACGCCGGTGCCTTCAGGAGCTACATGCGCACGCCCCATGGGCAGGCGGCGATGCTCGGGCTCGCGAGCGCCCCGACCTGCGCCAACTGCCATGATCCGCACCTCGCGCTGGCGCCCACGAACCCCCTCTCGCGGGTCTCACCCGTGCATCGTGCGGCCACCTGCCGGGGCTGTCACAGCGGGGCGGGCCGCAATCTCGCCGGCTTCGATCCGCATCCGCGGCCCGCTGATCCGAGGCGCTCGGCGCTGCTCACCTGGACTCACTACTTCATGGTGGCGCTGCTCGCGGGTGTGTTCGGGTTCTTCGGGCTGCACACGCTGCTGTGGCTGCAGCGCAGCTTCGTCGGCCGCCTGCGTGGGGAGCTGCCCGCGCTCAGGCACTTCGGGGGGCCGCACATCGTGCGCTTCAGCGCGGTGGACCGGCTGACCCATCTCATCGTCATCCTGAGCTTCATGCTCCTCGCCCTCACCGGCCTCGCGCTGATGCATCCGGCGAGCGGCTGGGCGCGCGCCATCACCGGATTCTTCGGCGGCGTGCACACCATGGTCATCGTGCACGTGGTCAACGGCGGCATCACCTTCGGCTACTTCTTCTTCCACCTGTGTTACCTCGGCTACCGCGCGCTCGTGAAGAAGCAGCGCTACCGGCTCCTCGGCGTCGACTCACTCGTGCCGACGTGGACGGACATCAAGGACATCTGGCAGAACTTCCGTTGGTTCCTTTACCTCGGGCCGCAGCCGAAAATGGATCGCTGGACGTACTGGGAGAAGTTCGACTATTGGGCGGTGTTCTGGGGCGTGGCGATCATCGGTGTCTCGGGGCTCATGATGGCAGCCCCGGTCTTCTTTACCCGCCTCGTGCCCGGAATCTGGCTGAATGTCGCGCTCGTCGTGCATTCCGAGGAGGCGATCCTCGCCACCGGATTCATCTTCATCTTCCACTTCTTCCACAACCATCTGCGGCCGGAGAAGTTTCCGATCGACGTGTCGATCCTCACCGGCCGGGTGCCGCTCGAGCGCTTCAAGGAGGAGCGCCCGCTGCAGTACGAGCGTCTGGTGCGCGAGGGCGCTCTCGAGCGCTGCATCGTCCCGCCGCCGTCCGCCTTCCTGACGACGGTCTCGGTGATCTTCGGCCTGGCTGTCGTCGTGACGGGGCTGACGCTCATCGCGCTCGTGATCTTTGCGGGCTGAACACACCCGCGCCCGCATACGTATTGATGCGTATTCTCGACCAGTGGCGCGGCCGCTAAAAAGTGACAATAATCAATCAATCGCAGTCGATCGGATCGGTCCCGGCTCAGGAGTCGAACAGGATGGCCATGCACACGCCCTCGAGCCCCGCGGAACCCACCCCTGCGCTGCTCGGCGGGGAGTCCCCCGGCGCGCGCACCCGGCGGCTGCTGCTCGCCACGCGGCCGGCCTTCGCGCCGGCCTCGGTCGCCTCGGTGCTCATCGGCAGCGCCTGGGGATATCGGATCACCGGTCGATTCTCGTGGGGCATGGCCGCGCTCGCCTTGTTTGCGACACTGTGCGTGCACTTGGCCGCCAATGTCCTGAACGATGTGAGCGATGATCTCTCGGGCACGGATCGGACCAATGACGAGCGGATCTTTCCCTATACCGGCGGCTCGCGTTTCATTCAGAACGGGGTGATGAGCGCTCACGAGATGACGGTCTGGGGGGTTATCCTGCTCGCGCTCGCCGCGGCGCTCGGTCTTGCGCTGGTGGAGCTGCGCGGCCCCGGCGTGCTCGCCTTCGGCCTCGCCGGCGTGCTGCTCGGGCTCGCCTACTCCCTGCCGCGCGTGCGGCTCGCCGCCCGAGGGCTCGGCGAGGCCACTATCGCAGTCGCCTTCGGGGTCCTGCCGGTCACCGGCGCCGCCTGGGTGCAGAGCGGACGGCTCGAGGCCTCGAGCCTCCTCATCTCGCTCCCCGTAGGGCTGTGGGTCGCGGCCATTCTCCTCATGAACGAGGTGCCCGATCGGGAGGCCGACGCTCGCGCCGGCAAAGCGACTCTCGTCGTGCGGCTCGGCCTCGAGGCGACGCGACGCCTGTATCTCGGGCTGCAAGGCGCGGCATGCGCGGTGCTTGCGCTCGCCGCGGCGCTCGGCTTGATCCCGGGATGGGCCGCGCTCGCGGGGCTGCTCCTGCTGCCGGCGGCGTGGGGCGCCGCCCGGGTGATCGCAGAGCCGCCCGAGCGCACCTCACTCCTGCAAGGGATACGCACCACGCTGCGAGTGCATATGGCAGGCACCGCGCTGCTGCTGGTGAGCGTGCTGAGCGTGGCCTTCAGGCACTGAGCGGTACCGCCCAAGGCACAGCCCGTGAGTCAGGAACAGATGAGCCGGGACGAGTGGTGCAGGAAGCTCTTCGAGAGCATCGATGCCAAACGCGCCCGGGAGTTCGCGAGCTTCCTCACCCCGGATGCCCGATTTCGCTACGGCAGCGCCCCTGCCGTGCAGGGCCAGGCGGCCATCACGGAAGCCGTGGAGCGGTTCTTCGCGAGCGTCGCGTCACTGTCACACCGGGTGCGCGAGCTGTGGGAGGTGCCCGGACACATCGTCTGCCGGGGCGAGGTACGTTACCAGCGGCTCGACGGCAGGTCCGTGCTGATCCCGTTCTGCGACGTGCTCACGATGCGCGGGGAGAAGGTCGCCGCCTACGACATCTACCTCGATCCGACCCCGCTCGCGGCGGACTGACACTTCGAATGACCGCGGGCCCCGGGCTGTGCCCTCGCGCACAGCCCGTCCGACGGCGCGCCGGACCGGCGCCTCGTCAGTTTCCGCCGGCCTTGATGTAGGCCACGATCGCATCGAGCTGCGAGGCGCTCAGCTTGCCCTCGTAGGAGGGCATCATCGTGGAGGCGCCGAGCGCTTTCTTCGGCTCGAGGATCGCCGCCTTGATCTGGCTGTCGGACTCCCCGGCGTAGGCGGAGAACGGCTTCGCCATGCCCCCGCTCGCGTGACACATGGCGCACCCCTGCGCGCTCGCCAGCTGCTTGCCCTGAGCGGCCGGCGTCGCCGCCGAGGCGAGCGCCGTCGAGGCCGCAAGGGCAAGACCCAGTCCCGAAATGATCAGATATTTCACGCTCATCCGCGAATCTCCTCTGTCAATGCTCCAACCGGTACACGAACGACAAGCCGAACAGGTTCACGCCGTAGCGGTAGGGCTGGGCGCCGAGGGCGAGCAACTGCGCCACGGTATCCGGGTAAACGCTCTGCAGCGCCCAGTCTGCGGAGCCGAAGTGCTCGCGCTCGTAGCGCACGCGCAGCGAAAGCGCCTCCGACCAGCGGTAGCTCGCATCGACCTTGACGGTATCGAGCCCCGTGTGGTCCTGCGGGAATCCCCCGAACAGCCCCACGGTCTCGATCAGCGTGTTGCTGCGCGAGGCCGCGTGGACGTAATCGGCGCGCACGTGCCAGCGCGTGCTCACGGTCCACGTTCCACCGGTGCCGACCGTCCAGAAATACTCGCCCTGGCGCTCCTGCCAAGCCACGCCCGCCGGAGTCTGCAGGGCGAACTGTCCGGTCTCGAGATGCTCGTAACTGCTGTCGAGGTAGAGGCTCAAGGGACTCGCCGGAGACCATTCGAGCGTCCCGGAGAGCTGACGCTCACGCGCGTCGCTCAATCCGAGCTCCGTCAGGCGGTACGCGTCCGTGTTTGCGGAGCCCTCGAGCGAGAGCGCGAGCCGCGCCGTGATGGCCCACGTGCCGCGCAGCAGGAGGAACTCCTGGTCGCGCGGCGCGTAATCGTAGGCGAACAGCAGCGGATTCTCCCCGAGCGGCAGCGCCGAGAGATGAAACGCCGAGGCATTTTGATGCGAGCTGCCGCCCTTCACCGTGAGGCTCAACGCCGCAAGCGGCGTCACGGTCACCTGGCCCCAGGCTTTCAACTCGCTGCGGGAGGTGAGCACCTGGCCTGGCCCATAGTGGGTGTGATCGTAGTTGCCCCCGACGCTGATCCGCGCCCAGCGCCACAGGCGGTACTCGGCGCTGCCGGTCAGGCGCACCCGATCCTCTCCGTAGCGGGGAGTAAGGGCGACCCCCCCGGGGAACGTGTCGGTCACGATGTATGGAATGGCAAGCACCGCCAGGTGATCATCGCGACCGTCATACGTCGCTCGTCCGCGCAACGCGAGCCGGGCGGCGGGCCTGAGCGCGAGCCCGAGCGCATAATGCGTGAGATCGATATTTCCCGGCAGCGAGCCCGCCAGTAACGCCGGCTGGGCAGCAAGCGTGCTGCCGGGCACGAAGCTCCCCTCCTGCGCGAGGCGCCCCACGGAAGCGAGATAGGAGAGCACCCCCGACCACAGCGGCAGCGTCACCTCGCCCGACACGGAGGCCTGCTGCAAGGTGTTGTCGGGCGCGAGTGACAACAGCCCCGAGGTCGAGCCCGGCACGAGCGGCGCATACGGGTTCTCGAAAAGCAGCTGATCGATTTTGTCGTCGAACCAGGAGCCTTCGTAAGCAATGCGCACGCTGGCGCCCGCGTCGGCCCACAGAGCGCCCGCATGCACGTTGTTCGTCACGTAATCGATCGGCTCGGGCAGCTGTACCGCCTCGGTGAGAAAGCTGGCCCCCGTGGCGTCGGTGCCGGTGCGCTCCGAATGGCTGAGCGTTCCGAACAGCGTCCAGACGCTGCTCGTGAAGTACTTGCCGCTGAGTGTCACCGTGCGCCGCTGCGACTCGATCCGCACGGACTCGAGACTGGCCGGCAGCGCCGTCATGCCGCTCGTTGTACTGGAGGTGACCCAGCCGCCGGGCAGCACCAGCCGTCCGACCCCGGCGCTGCGATAGGGGGTCTCGGTGTCATCGTACTGGTGAAACGGTTGTCCCTGGTAGGTCGCGTGGACCTCGTAACGACCCTCCAGGCCGGCCGTCACCTCGATGTGGCGCGAGGAAAGTCCCAGGTGATCCGCCTCGAAGCTGCCGTAGGCGCCATCGCCGGTGCGCCAGCGGCCCTCCCCGCCCGCCTGCACGTAGGCGCCGTTGCGGGCGATTCCGCTGTAGCGCGCCGAGGCGAAGTTCGCGCCGTTGGCATAGATGACGCCGGCCTGAACCTTCCCTTTCGCGCCCGTCGGGAACACACAGAGCTTGCACGTCCACGTGCTGGTGTCCGGCCGCGGGGGCTCGGCGCGCGCCCAGGGCACGGCGAGCACGGCCGCGACGGCCACCGCGACTGCCGAGGGGTGGAGCCTGCGGTGCGATGCGCGAGTGGGATCGGTGGGTCGCTGTGTCAGGCTCTCTGGCGTCATGGCCGCTCCTAGCGCATCAGATCCTGCCCCGAGGGACTGTTCGAGCCGTGGATCTCGGAGTGGCAGTTCACGCACCCGCCAATGAGCAGATACGGATCGGGCACACCGGGACCGCCCGGCATTCCCGCCAGCCCCTGCGGGCCATAGGGCACGGAGGGGTGACCGGCCGCATCATGGCACTGCTGGCAGAGGATCGGCGGTTGCGCGGTGAGCAGCGCCGGCACGAGCGAGCCGTGCGGCGAGTGGCAGTTGAGGCAATTGTCGGCGACCGGCTGATGCTCCCAGAGGAACGGACCGCGCATCCGGGTATGGCAGCTGGTGCAGGTCTCGTTCACCGTGCTCTTGATGAGCATGTCCGGACCGAGCGAGCCGTGCGGATCGTGGCACGAGGAGCAGCTCATCGTGCCCTCGGGCACCGGATGGTGATAGGGCATGCGAAACTGTGCGAGGACCGCCTGATGGCACTTCGCGCAGACCACCGCCTGCGTGGCCTGCATCCGCACCGGATCGCTCGCCCCATGAATATGGTGACAGTCGGCACAGCTCACATCGTTGGCCGAGTGCGCGCTGGTGAGCCACGTATGCTGCACGGTCTTGTGACAACTCAGGCACATCGCGTTCTGCCTGGCCACCGGCGTCGGCGAATGCGGTCCGAACACCACGATCCCCGCGGGCTTCATGCCGAGCGCCTTCACGTGCGCCCCGCCCGGTCCATGGCAGGCCTCGCACTGCAGTCCGCCGGGGCCGAAGGGGCTGCTCGGATTGTCCGGCTGCGCGTGGGGACTGCGGAAGATCGCCATCACATGCGCGTTGGTGCGATGGCACATGAGACAGGTATCGGCCCCGTTGGCGCTGTAACCGAGCGCCGCCGGCGAATTGCCCGCAGCGGCGGGTGCCGGTGGACCGGCAGGCGCCGCGGCGCGCGCCGCGCCGGCGGCCAGGATGAACGCCATCCCGATGAGCCCGAGCACGGCCCTCGGCCACTGCCGTGCACGTCTGAGACACGCGGTCCTCATGTGGCGCCCGTCCCCGGCTCAATTCGGGAAATCAGCCAGGTCGTGCACCTTGGCGACGTCCGCCACCCCTCCCGGGCCGTGGCACAACGCACACGTCTCGGTGCTCGGTGACACCAGCGCCCCCGTCGCTGTCTTGGTGGCGTTGAAGTCCGCGCCGTTCTGGATCATGTGCTCCCGGGCGGTCTGGCTCGTGTGGCAGCTCGAGCAGATCGCCGCGTTCGGTGAAACCGCCACATCATCGGTGAGCGTCGTGCGATTGCCCGAGACGATGGTCGGGCCCTCGACCTGAGCGTCGTTCACCGGGTAGTAGGAGCTGTTCACGTGACAGGCGTTGCAATCCTCGAGATTGCCCGGATAGGCGACCTTGAAGGTCGTCGCGCGCGCGCCGTAGCTGCAGATCGTCAAGCCATTCGGATAGCGCAGATTGCCGCTCGCATCGGTCGCAGCCGAGGCGTGGATCTCGTGGATGAGCACCAGGAAATCGATCGACTGCTCGGGGTTCGCTCCGCTCGTCCCAAGCGGGACACACAGGCCCGAGGAGGCCACGTGCTCACCGGCGTCCGTGGCGTTCGCGTTGTGGCAGCCCTCGCAGAGCGCAATGTTGTTGGTCCGGTTCTGACCGTGCACGGTCAGATCGTGATGGCACGCGTCGCACTTTGTGATCGAGACCAGCTGGGCGGGCGCCACCGCCGATGGATCCGTGATCGGAAAGTCGGTGGTGACTCCGTTGATGCCGAGCTCCACGTTGCTCGTTCCGCTGCCCGAGAGATTCGGCAGCGCCACCACCGCCCGGCCCTCCACCGCCATCTGCCCCGATCCGGTCGCGGTGCTCGGAACAGGGATGGGCGAGGTCGCCGTAAACGTGTTGTTGCCGTCGTTGGTTACCCCCGCCCCCAGGAAATTGATGGACACCGGCTGATTCGGCGTGCCGCTCGAGGCGGTGGCGCTGCCACTGCCGACGTTGCTGAAGCCTTCGGTCGGCCAGGCCATATCGACCGACAAGGCGCCGCCGGACTGCTCGAAGGCACCGGCCGGATCGAGGATATTGTACGGCGAGTCGCCGTTGTCCGGGTTCACCACTTCCAGGGTCACGGACGGCGTCTGCCCCGGATTGGTGTTCGCCACGCTCAGGATCTTGAAGGCGAACTTGCCCGCCGCGGCATTGATCCCCAACGCGTGCGCC
Organism: Pseudomonadota bacterium; assembly: GCA_021850555.1. Next base: position 11,235 of record JAJZLX010000176.1, read on the forward strand.
GCCGCCACCTGCAGCGAGCCGTTGTCCAGCGTCGCGCCCGGCCCGTGGCAGGTCGCGCACTGCGCGTCGGTCGCGATGATGCCGTCGTGATTCTGCCCTGTCGCGAAATCGACGTTGTCGTGGCACGAACCGCAGGTGGCGGCCGTGATCGTGGTCTGGTAGTTCCCGGACTGCGGAGCATTGGCGTCGTTCGGCGTGTGACAGGTCGTGCAGAAGCGCGTGCCGGAGCCGGACACGGCGCTGTTGTTGTTGCTGAGATCGGTCTGCGGGTACACGACGTCGCTGAAGTCGCTGATCGCGTTCCGGTAGCCGAAGATGTAGTAATGGTTATTGGGTGAGCTCACATAGCTTGGAAGATCGACGCCCATGTGGATCTTGTGGATCATCACCGAGAAATCGAGCGTGTTGCCGCTCGAGGGGTCGATCGAGCTCGGGTTGTGGCAGATGACGCAATACTGCACGTTCGTGCGCGCACCGCCGTGGAAGGCGAGCTGCTGATGGCAGGCCAGGCAGGCGGCATTATCGACGGCGTCGTCCGCATCGAACCCGCTGGTCACCCCCGTCTGCGGAATGAACGTGTAGACCGGGCTGTTGGCCGCAGCGAGCCCCCGGATCTCCAGACCGACCCGGTGCACGAGGGAGGGATCGTAGGTGACCACCGGGTCGGTCTCGATGTCCTTCTGGAATGTGTACTGGTAGCTGCCGTTGCCGTTGTCGTGCAGCGTCCCGGCCGTGCCGGCCTCCGTGCTCGCCTGCGGCTCCGGCGTGGTGCCCACCACCGGGTCAGTGGCGGTGCCGTCGGCCGCGGGCGCGGGATTGACCATGGTGTAAAGATAGGACTGCCACTGCGAGCGCAGCAGCGGCGCCGGCGCAGGCAGGCCCGGAAACGCCTTCAACTGCACCCCGGGCGGGACGAGCTTGGCGATCGCGAAGCTGACATCCGCCGCCGGCAGCCCCGAGAGCGGCACGCCGTTCTGATCGACGAGCGTGAAATCGACCACCGGCCGTCCGTTGGAGGGGATCGTGACCTGGGTGATGGTGGCGGTGATCTTGGTGGCGGTGGACACGCTGATCGCGCTCACCGTGCTGCTCGGCCCCGGGGGGCCCGCGGGGCCGGTGGCCCCGGTGCTGCCCGCGGAGCCTTTCGCCCCGGTACTGCCGGCGCAGGCGGCAAGCAGCGCCAACATGACGAGCACGCCAAGCCTGACCGTCAGGCAACCTGCCACCCTCGTGGCGCTGAGGACCTTGTCCATTCTTGTCTCCTGAGTCACATCCACCGTGACGCGCACCCTGGTGGTCTCACCACCCGGCGATACTAACGGCCGGTCCGCTCGCGAAGCAGTACGGAATTTCCGCAAGCCGGCCGGGCCTCCTCCGCCGCGAAGGCTACCTCGCGCGGGCGCCGCCGGACTGCTCCCGGGCCCACGCGCCCCGTCCCGCCCGCGACTCCTCGCGGATGTGCAGGCGCATCTGGTCGCGGAACTCGTTCACGGCGGTGAAGAATTCCGCCATCATCAACACCCAGCAGTACATACCGAGGGGGGTCAGCCGGATCGCATCGCGCCCACGGCGAATCGCCCCGATCAGGCGCATGGCCGCGAGCTCCGGGGCCATCATCCACCAGAATCGCGTGCCGAACTTCCTCTGCACGTACGAGTAGGGAAGCGACAGCCCGAACAGCCTGACCAGCAGGTCGTAGCGCATCCGCTGCCTGAGCGTCAGCGTCTTGCCCTCGGTGAGGGGCAGATGACCCGCATCGATCAACTCCCGGTACCGGTTCAACGAGAACGTGGTGGAGTACATCCGCCCCTCGACGTAGCTGAACGCGCCGCTGCCTACTCCGACGTAATCGTCCTGGTGAGTGATGTACTCATCCATCGGCGGGGTGGCGAGCCCCGGGCGGCGCAGCGAGAAGCACCATGCCGAGGAGGGCTCGTAGCGGCGGCTCAGCGCCCCGAGGATGCGCTCGTAGTACTCATACCGGCGCGCCGGGTCGGCCTCGCCGAGGCTCTTTTGCATGCGCCGCCGGGTCGAGGCGGCACTCATCAAGGGGTAGAACGACACCTGGTCGACCTCGAGCGCGAGCAGCGTCGCGAGATCCCGCTCGAGGGACTGCCGGCTCTGGCGGGCGAAGTTGAAAATCATGTCGACGTTGAGGGTTGGGAATCGCCCCTTGGCCGCCTCCAGGCGCCGCGCGATCTGCTCCCCGCTCCCGTACGGCCCGTACCGCCCCATCTCCTTCAGCAGCTCGTCATCGAAGCTCTGCACCCCGACCGAGAGTCTGCCCACGCCCACCGAGACGAGCGCCTCGAACACCTCCTCCCTCAGGTGGTTGGGATTGGTCTCGACCGACACGGTGCGCACCGGCCACAGCGAGCGGATGAGCTTCAGGGTCGCGATGAGCTCGGCCGGCACGATGGTCGGCGTGCCCCCTCCCACGTAAACGTCCGAGAAGCGAAAGCCACGGGCGTCGTACAGAAGGATTTCCCGGCGCAGCGCCTCGAAGTACGTCTTCGCCTTCTGCTCGCGATACTCGACGCGGTGTAAGGAGCAGAACGGGCAGAGCGACTCGCAGAACGGAACGTGCACATAGAGTTGACAGGGCTCGCGGGGAGCGGCCGGCGCGAGCTCGGCCGGCGAGAGGGCATCGAAGCGCATGGTCGAGGCGAACTCGCGCCGCAGCAAGACCGTGAGCGGTCCCTCGAACCAGGGTGCTCTCATGAGCATCTCACTCATCGTCGCGCTCGAGCTCGACGCGGACGAGCAGCAGCTCCTCGCCCTCGAGCACCTCAACGCGCCACGCCCCGCACGTCCCGCACACGAGCCGCGTGCCCTCAGCCCGCGAGTGCGCGCCGCACGTGAGACAACGCACCCGGATCTCGGAGCGCTCGAGGATGAGCCGGGACTGCTGCGCCGGAGTGCCGGCGCTCGCGAGCGGATAGGCGCTCAGGAGCAGCGCGGGCTCTACGCCCGCGAGCGGCCCGATCCTCACCGTCACCGACACGATGCGCTGCGCGCGCTCGTCCCGGGCCACTCGCGCCACCTCTTCCATCAGCGCCTGACAGACAGAGAGCTCGTGCATCCAGCGTACCCTCCCGCTCAACGCCCCTGCCGGAGCGACTCGATGTAGGCGACCAGCTCCCAAGTCTGCCGCTCGCTCAACATGGGCCAGGACGCCATGGCCGTCTCAGGCACGCCGTTGCGGATGGCGAGGAAAGTGCGGCCCGCATGCCGACGCTGCGACCAGGGCGGCACGGTGAGGTCGGCCGGCGGCGGGACCATGTCGCTCTGGCGCAGCCCGAGGCCGTCACCGCCCGCGCCGTGGCAGATCGCGCAGTGCTCGGCGAACAGGCGCGCGCCGGCGCGGCGCGCCTCGTCCGAGGAGAGCAGCGCGGCCGGCACCGCCGGGCCCGTCCGCTCACACCCCGAAATGACGGATGAGATCATGAATAGGCCGATCGCCACCGCCGCGGCGTGTCGGCTCGGAGCACTCGTAGCCAAGGGATCTCACTTCCCGCGCCACCGCAGCTACCAGGCCGCTGAGAGCCGACTCGACGGCGGCGGTGCGCCCCACTTGAAGGCCGATCGAGCCGGGCACGAGCCCCAGGAGCACCACCGAGTCCGGATAACAGCCCACGAGCCGTGCGACGTCGAGGAGGTCGGCGACCCCTACTTGATGCACGGACAAGCGCTCACGCACGGCGTCGCGGACCGCATCACCGTCGAGCCGCACCAGGGTCCCGGGGGCCTCACCGGTCGCGACCGCATCGACCAGGATCGCGTGCCTCGCCTGTGCCAGCTCATCGAGCAGCGTGAGGCCGAGCGTGCCCCCGTCGACGAGACGCACTTCGGGGGCGAAGCGATAGTCATGCTCGAGCCGCGCGAGCGCCACGGGCCCGAGCCCGTCATCGCCGAGCAGCACGTTGCCCAAGCCCAGCACGAGCAGCCGATCACGGACCCGCGCCCCCGCGGGCGTCACCGCCGCGGGCCTCACCGCTGAGAGTGTCACGGCCCGCTCCTCCTTCTGCTGCGGGGCATGTACTTGAAGCCCGACAGGATGGAGTCGAAGATGCCGACGTGCTCGACGGTGGAGGAAAGCACCACGAAATACATGTGCGCCGTGGCGAACACGAGGATCACCCACATGCCGATGTGATGGATGAGGTGCGCCATCTGCAGGCCGCCGAAGATCGGGATCAGGAAGACGAACGCGCGCATCGGCGATCCGACCGGCGCATAGACCGTATAGAGAGCGAGCCCGGTGGAGATCATCACGAAGTAGACGCCGAAGATGATCGCGTAGGTGAGACCCGCGAGCGCGTTGTGTCCGACATACTCGTCCGGCTCCCGGCCGAGGAAGGTGTAGAAGCGCAACGTGGTCCACAGGCTGCGCAGCCGCCTGCGCGAGGCCGGAATGAGATCCGACCAGCGCGCAAAGCTGTTGCCGGCGAAGGCCCAGTACACGCGCACCAGCACGCACAGCGTAAACACGATCGAGGTGTACACGTGCACCTCGCGCATCCTCGCCATGAGCAGCTCGCCGCTCGCGAACGGGTTGCCGATGTAGTAGCCGGTGACCGCCAGGATGACGATCGAGAAGAAGAGCAGCCAGTGCACGAGGCGCACCGGCAGCTCCCACACGTAAACCCGGTGAAGGTTGACCTTGTAGGGATTCTCCCCGGGCACGGCGTTCATGAGGCCCTCACTCTCGCCAGCTCTCGCCGGCTCGCGTCGACGACGTGCACCCCGCAGGCCATGCAGGGGTCGAAGGAATGCACCGTGCGCAGGATCTCGAGCGGCTGATCGGGCTTGGCGACCGGCGTGCCCTCGAGCGAGGACTCGTAGGGGCCGGGCTGACCTTGGGCATCGCGCGGACCGGCGTTCCAGGTGCTCGGCACGACGCACTGGTATTTCGCGATCTTGCCGTCGCGGATGTGCACCCAGTGCCCGAGCGCCCCGCGCGGGGCCTCGTGAAAGCCCGCGCCGAAGCAGTCCTTGGGCCAGGTGCTCGGGTCCCAGTGCGAGGTGTCCTGGATGCGAAAGTCCCGGCGGGCCATCTGCTCGGCGAGCGCCTCCACCCACATCCCCATCGACTCGACCAGCACCTGCGCCTCGATGGCGCGCGCGGCGATGCGCCCCAGCGTGGAGAACAGCGCGCTCGGGGGCGCGCCGAGTTGCTTCAGCGCGGCATCGATCAGCGTCTTGGCCCGCGAGGGCCGGTCGAGCCCATAGGCGATCAGCATGCGCGCGAGCGGACCGACCTGCATCGGCGCCCCGTCATAGCGCGGGGACTTCAGCCAGGAGTACTTCTCCTCGACGTTCAGGCGTTTGAAGGGCGGCTTCGGCCCGGTGAAGTTCGGACGGGTCTCGCCATGGTAGGGATTGAGCGCCTGCTCGTTGCCGACGCTGTAGTCGTACCAGGAATGGGTGACGTACTCGGCGATCTTCGCCTGATCCACGGAGGCGATCTGCGTCAGATCCTGCGCGTGGATGACGCCCGAGGGGATGTAGAGCATCGGGTGCGGGCTGTCATCCATCGGAAAGTCACCGTAGGACAGATAGTTCGACACCCCGGAGCCGATCGAGAACCAGTCCTTGTAGAACGAGGCGACCGCGAGCACATCGGGAACATAGACGCGGCTTACGAAGTCCACCCCCTCGGCCACGAGCTTGCGCAACTGGGCGATGGTGTCGAGGTTGAGGGACGCCTGCGCGTCCGGGTCCACCGGGGTCGCCATGCCCCCGACGAGGAAGCTCTGCAGGTGCGGGTTCTTGCCGCCGAGGATCGCGTGGATCTTCACGAAGCGTCGCTGGAAGTCGAGAGCCTCCAGATAGTGCGCGAGGGCCATCAGGTTCGCCTCCGGCGGCAGCCGGTAGGCCGGATGTCCCCAGTAGGCGTTGGCGAAGATGCCGAGCTGGCCGCGCTCGACGAACGCCTTTACCCGCTCGCGCACGTCGGAGAAATACGCCGTGCTCGAGAGCGGCCAGTCGGAGATCGACTGCGCGAGCTTGGCGGTCTTCGCCGGATCGGCGCTGAGGGCGCTCACGATGTCCACCCAGTCGAGCGCCTGCAGGTGATAGAAGTGAATCACATGGTCGTGCACCTGCTGTGTCGCGATGATGAGGTTGCGCAGGATGCGCGCGTTCGGTGGCGGCGTCGCGCCGATCGCGTTCTCGACCGCGCGGATCGAGGCGATGGCGTGCACCGTGGTGCACACCCCGCAGATGCGCTGGGTGAACGCCCATGCATCGCGCGGATCGCGTCCCTCGAGAATCAGCTCCACGCCACGGAACATGGTCGAGGAGGACCACGCCTTCGTGACCTTCCCGCTCTCCACCTCCGCCTCAATGCGCAGGTGCCCCTCGATCCGGGTGATGGGATCAACGACGACGTGGGTCATTTACGGTTCTCCTCGTGCGATTCGGACTCGCGCTCGCGCTCCTCGGCCTGCCCCTTGTCCTCGGGCGGCGGGCGGTGAGCGCGTCGGTGGCGGGTCACTTCCCCGATACCGTGAATGACGGCTGCGGCGGCGACCGCTCCGGTCGCTGTGAACCCGACCGGATCGAGCCATTGGCTGGCACTCACGCCGGCGACGTTCGGCAATCGCTCGTAGAAAGGCGTCATCACGTCCCAGAAGTTCGGCTCCGCGCACCCGAGGCAGGGGTGCCCGCAGCCGATCGGCCAGTTGGTGTGGCTGTTCCACTGCACGTTCGGGCAGTTCTGCGAGGTCGCCGGCCCCTTGCAGCCCATGTGGTAAAGGCAGTACCCGTGCCGATGCGCCTCATCGCCCCACTGCTCGACGAACTGCCCGGAGTCAAAGTGCGCCCGCCGCTCGCAGGCGTCGTGGATCACCGTGCCGTAGGCAAAGAGCGGCCGTCGGTACTGATCGAGCGGCGGCCAGCGCTTCACGGTGAGGTAGTAGACAAGGAGCGCGGTGATGTTCTCCGCGTTGGCCGGGCAGGCGGAGAGGTGGATCAGGTTCTTCACCCCCGGCACCGCATCGGCGACCGACAGCGCGCGGGTGGGATTGGGGCGCGCGGCGGGCAGGCCGCCGAAAGTCGCGCAGGTGCCGACCGCCACCGTCGCCGCCGCGTTGCCGCACACTTCTCGGGCAATCTCGAGCGCCGAACGGCCCCCGACCATGCAGTAGCCGCTGTCGGCGTCGGCCGGGATCGAGCCCTCGACGAGCGCGATATACTCGCCCTTGTGCTTCGCGACCGTATCCTCGAGCGCACCCTCGGACTGGGCGCCCGCCGCCGCCATCAGCGTCTCGTGATAGTTGAGCGAGATGCTGTCCAGGATGAGATCGGCGACCGTCGGATGGCCGGCGCGCAGGAACGACTCGGTGTTGCCTGCGCAGTCCTGGAATTCCAGCCACACCAGGATCGGGCGCTTCTCGGTCTCGATGGCCCGGGCGATCGCGGCCGAGGCGGCCTTCGGCATTCCGAGCACGGCGGCCATGCCCGCGCAAAAGGTGAGAAACTCCCGGCGCGATATCCCGTGACGCTGCAAGTCCTGCATCAGCCTTGTCTGCGTCATCTTCGTCCCCTTATTGGGTTGGTCGTGTTGATGCAGGGTGCGCGCCTCGCGCCGGACAGAAAATACGTAACGCATTCTTGCGACTACGTACAATCCCGAATCGCGCCGGCCACGGCGCCGGATGAGCCTTGGCGGGCCGATTCTGCGTTTTCTCAACCCCGGGGCGAGAGGCCGAAGCGATCCGGAGCCTGCCGACGCTGGTGCGCTCGTCCCCGCCGTGCCTCCTAACGGGAGTACCCCCGCGATGATCACGTTCCTCGCTCTGGCCGCGCTCCTCCTCGTCATCGCCGTCGGCCTGATCGCCGTGCCGCTCTTGAAGCCCGTGCGCTCGGGCGCCCTGCCCTCGGCCCGCTGGACCGCCCTCGCCTGCGCGGCCGTGCTCCTGCTCGGCTCTGCGCTGCTTTACGCGAAGCTCAGCATCGGGCCCTCGGGCCACCCCTCGAGCGCCTCGCCCCAGACCATGGTCGAGCGTCTTGTGCACCACCTCGGCCGCCATCCCGGGGATCTCGACGGCTGGATGATGCTCGGGCGCTCCTACGTCGTGTTGAAGGAATATCCGCTCGCCCTGCGCGCCTACCAGCAGGCGGACCGGGTGGCCGGTGGCAAGAACGCCGATGCGCTGCTCGGGGAGGCCGAGACGCTCATCCTCATCAACGGCGCGGAATTCCTCGGCCACGCCGGCCGGCTGATCGAGCGGGCGCTCGTGCTCGCCCCGCACGATCCGCAGGCGCTGTTCTTCGGAGCGGCGGCAGCGCTGCATCGCGGCGACCTTCCTCTGGCGCGCGCACGCTTCAACGAGCTGCTCGCGTTGAATCCTCCCGCCCCCGTCAAAACCCTCGTCGAGCAGGAACTCTCGAGCATCGACGGCAAACACTCACCAGGGGCGAGCGTGGCGGACCCCGCCGCAGCCCAGGCGGGCGCCGCGGCCGATCCGCCGGCGATCCGAGTCACGGTGCGCCTTGCGCCGGCCCTGGCCGGCCGCGCCCCGCCCGCCGCCCCGCTCTATGTATTTGTTGAGGATCCGAGGCAACCCGGACCGCCGCTCGCGGTGAAGCGCCTCTCGAGCCGCTTCCCGCGGATCGTGCAGCTCACCACCGCCGACGCCATGATCCCCGGCCGGGTCTTCACCTCCGGGGAGCGCGTCGAGGTGATCGCTCGCATCGCCCCCTCCGGCAATCCGATGGATGCGAGCGGGGATCTGTCCGGGGAGGCGCCCGACCGGGTGGGTCAGGGGCCCATCACCGTCCTCATCAACCATGTAACCCCGTAGCCCGCCAGTCAGGGCCGAGCCCGGGGGCCGCAGTCCGCGAGCCGGGCCGGGTCGCTCACGCGGCGAGCCCCTGCGGCTGCGGGCGGACTGCCTCGGTGTCGAAGTGAGTCAGGCAGTCCTGCAGCGTGAGGAGCATGTAGTCGTAGCTTCTGCGCACGGCGAGGCGCACCGCCTCGATCTCATCCTGCGGCGGATGGGCGCCGAGCAGGGCGGCCACGATCTCGAGCGCCTCCCAAGGATGAGCGTCGTCGTATTTGGCATGTGCGCGCAGCCAGCGCATGCCGGATTTGCGGCACACCTCGGGCAGCGATTGCGCGTACTTCTCCGAGGAACAGATGAGGTCGGCCCATTGACCGGTCACGCCCTCGATGGCGTAGTTGGTTGCGCCCATGGCCGGAGCGAGCGCAGCCCGGTCGCAGATGAACCAACACCAGTGCGAGAGCGCCGCGGAAGCGGCCGACTCCGAGCCCTGAAGCAGCCGGATCCTCGGGATCCCGGCCGCTTCCGCCCACTGCGCCCAGTACTCGCCATGGTGCTGCTCGACCCGGATGTTTCGCGTGAGGAAACCGCGGGCGAGATCGTGTCCCGGACGGCCGAACTCGAGTTTGGCGAGATTGCGACCCATGTACTGCGGGAACTGCTCGATCACCGGCCACACACGGATGAGAAAGTTGCGCGCCGCGCCCGGCAGCAGCGCCGCCTCCCGCATCTGCTCGAAGAGCGCATGCCTGGCAATGCGCCCCTCGAGCGGACGCAGTTCCTCGACGATTGCCTGCAGCCACTCGGGGTAGCTTCGCAGGTCCTTAAGGTCACCGGTTCTCGACCATACGCTGTTCATCTTGGATCGCTCCACGGTTGTCTGCCGATTGGACCGACGCCGCGCCCCGAGACAACACCGGGCCCGCCCTGCTTCGCTGAGCCGTCCCTTCGCGCGCCCGTCGGCGAGGGACGATCCTATTGCGCGCAGCCGAATGCGCACCGCGTCTTTAGACAGTTTGACAAGGACAGGCCTTCATGCATCCCACTCAAATCGCCGGCCTGTGGGGAATCGTCTCTGCCTGGCAGGGCCCCTCGAGGCGGGGGCCCTTTGGTGCGAGGGAAAATGCGGCGGCCAAGCCGGCTCAGGCGCTTGCCTGGACGCGCTCGGATCAGAATATTCAAAGCGTTACGTCAACTATCGCGACCAGAGCAACATTGCGCGCAGCCGTTGCGGGCTCGGGGCCCCAGGCAGAGCGCGCCGGTCCGGGATCCGCCTCCCGACGCCTGCAACGCGCTGCGGCTCGATCGAATTGGCGCCGGACCGTGGTAGCGCTACAGTCCGCTTCGCGTTGCGCGTGGCGAAGATGCGGAGGACGGGGCATGCAACGGATCACGGGCGAGATGGCGAGGCGCTTTCGTGAGTTTGACTGGGCGGCGACCCCGGTCGGGCCGCCGCGGCGATGGCCCAACAGTTGGCGAACGGCCCTCGACATCAGCCTCGCCTCGGACTTTCCCACAGCGCTCGCGCTCGGCCCGCAGCACATCTACTTCTACAACGACGCCTTCATCTCGATCGGCGGCCCGGCCCGCCACCCGCAGGCGATCGGCCTGCCGGTGCGGGAGGTCTGGCAGGAGATCTGGCAGCCCGTCCTCGAACCCCGATTCCGGCAGACCCTGGCGACGGGCCTGCCCACCGGGGCCGAGGAGCTGATGTTGCCGCTCGAGCGCAGGGGCTACGTCGAGGAAACGTACATGACGTTCTCCTTTGCGGCGCTCAAGGACGAGGACGGCATCCCGAGCGGCATCTTCTGCAACGCAACCGAAGACACTGCGCTCGTGATCGCGCGCCGGCAGCTCGAGTGTCTTCGCCGGCTCGCCGCGGAGTGCGCCGCGGCCGACTGCCCCGAGACCGCCTGCCGGCTCGCCGCGGACATTCTCGAGCAACACGGCCGGGACGTCCCCTTCGCCCTGTTCTACCTCCTGAGGGGCGAGCGGTTCGAGATGGCTCACAGCGCCGGCTTGAGCGCCCCGCCCCATGAGCTCGAGGCAACCGGCACCCTTGCCGGCCTCGCTCCCTGGACGCTGGCTCAGGCCGGCCGCGGCCCGCTGCTCATCGAGAATTTGAGCGAGCGGATCGCGCCGCTCCTGCGCCCGGGCCACGCCGTTGCGAAGAACATCCTCGCTTGGGCGATCGGCGGCGGCGGCTCCGAGACCCCGTGCTGCATCCTGGCAGCGGGGCTCAATCCCCTGCGCCCGGTCGGGGAGTCGGGCGAGTTCCTCGGGCTCGTGGCCGCACAGCTCGAGAAGGCGATCGCCGGCGCCCGCGTGAAGCAACACGCCGAGGAGCGCGCCCGTCACTTGGCCGAGCTCGATCGCGCCAAGACGCTGTTCTTCAGCAACGTGAGCCATGAGCTGCGCACGCCGCTCACGCTGCTCCTCGAGCCGGTGCGCCAGGTCCTCGAGGAGACGAGGCTCGAGCCCGAGCAGCGCGAGCTCCTTATGACCGCCCGCCGCGCGGGTGGAAGGCTGTTGAATCTCGTGAGCTCGCTCCTCGAGTTCTCCCGGATCGAGGCCGGGCGGACCGATGCGCGGTATGTGCCGATCGATCTCGGGCAGCTCACGACAGACCTCGCCGGCATGTTCCGCTCCCCGTTCGAGCTGGCCGGGATCACGCTCTGCATCGACTGCCCGGCCGGCCTCGAGCCGGCATACGTCGATACAGACATGTGGGAGCGGATCGTGCTCAACCTGCTCTCCAACGCCCTCAAGTTCACATTCGAAGGCCGGGTCACCGTCCGGCTGCGCCAGTGCGCTGATCATTTCGTGCTCGAGGTCGCCGACACCGGCTGCGGCATCGCCGAGGCGGATCTGCCGCGCATCTTCGAGCGCTTCACGCCCCGAACGGCCACACGGGCCCGTACGGTCGAGGGCGCCGGGATCGGCCTTTCCCTCGTGCAGGAGCTGGTCAAGCTGCACGGTGGCACTCTCGAGGCGAGCAGCCGGGTCGATGAGGGCACCACCCTCACCGTGCGCATCCCCCGAGGATCCGAGCACCTGCCGACGGAGCGCCTCGGTACGTCCCGGACGCACATCAATAATCTGGACCGGGACGCACAACCCTTCCTCGATGAGGCGCTCGGTTGGCTTGCCAAGAGCGATGCGTCTCCCCCCTTGCAGACCGAAGCGGCATCGGACGCTGAAGCATCGCATCGCGCGGCCCGACACCCCCACGCGTCGCTCGGCTCGGCGGAGCCACTTTCCGGTGCTGCAATGACGGCCCGGCAAGAGCGGATTCTGATCGTGGACGATAATGCCGAGATGCGCCGCTACCTTGCGCGGCTTCTGCAAGGCCGCTGGCAGGTGAAAGCGGCGCCGGACGGCGCCGCGGCGCTCGAGCAGATTCGAGGCGAACGGCCGGACCTGCTCATCGCCGACATCATGATGCCGCGGATGAACGGCCTTGAGATGCTGAGCGTGATTCGCTCGGACCCGCTGACCGCCGAGATTCCCGTCCTGCTGTTGTCGGCGCGCGCCGGCCCGCAGGCCTCCGTGCAGGGGCTGAACGCCGGCGCCGTGGACTATCTGGTCAAGCCCTTCTCGCAACCCGAGCTCATTGCACGCATCGAGGCGCGGCTCGCGCAGGCCAAGCAACATGCCGCGGAGCGCTCGGCCCGAGAGCAGGCCGAGCGCGATGTGCGCGCCCGCGATGAGTTCTTCGCGGCGCTCGCGCACGAGCTGCGCTCTCCCATGATGTCGATCTTCCTGTGGAGCGAGGCCCTGCGAGCCAAGACTCTCTCCCATCGCCAACGGATCGAGGCGGTGGACGCCATGGAGCTCGCCGCCGGGACGTTGCGCCGCCTGGCGGAGGATCTGCACGATGTCGCGCGGGCCGCCTCGGGCGTGATCCGGGTGGAGCGCCGCCGCTTCGCCGACCTGACGCCGCTCGTGGCGGCCGTGACCAAGGCCTTTGCTCCGGCGGCTGCCGAAAAGAGCCTGAGCCTGCTCACATCGCTCGAGCGTGACAGCGGGCCGGTCCTGATCGATGCCGACCGCATGCAGCAGATCGTCTCAAACCTGCTGTCCAACGCCATCCGCTATACCCCGCCCGGAGGTTGGATCGAGGTGCACTGCGCACGCCGCGCCGACATCGTCGAGATTCGCGTGCGGGACTGCGGCCGCGGTATCGCAAAGGACGCCCTGCCCCATGTCTTCGAGCGCTACTGGCGGGGAACGGCGGCGCACGACGATGACAACGGACTCGGGTTGGGTCTCGCCATCGTGCGGCGGCTCATCGAGCTTCAGGATGGCCAGATCGAGGTTGCAAGCGAGGGAGAAGATCGCGGTGCGACCTTCATCGTGAGCCTGCCCGTGGCGGGCGCCGAAACCGGCAGCGCCGAGACCCGGCTCACCAAGCCCGGCCGGCGCCTGAAGGATGCGGCCCGGGCGGCGACCGAGATGGCCGCACGCCAGGCGGCATCTCGCGCTAGGTCCGACAGCTGACGCGAATGCCGGCGAGCACGGCCTGCTGGATCAGCCTCGAGGTGCTCTTCGCGTCGAGCTTGCGCATGACCTGCTTGCGGCAGGACTTGACCCGGCTTTCCGAGATCCCGAGCCTTGCGGCGGTCTGCTTGACGCGCTCGGAGTCCATGAGAGCCTCGAGTACCTGCCGCTCGCGCATCGTGAGAAGCGCGACGGCGTGAGCCAACATGGGATCCTGACGCTCCCGCGCCTCCCCGCAAAGGATGGCCTCGGCTTTCAGCACCGCGGCAAACAGCTCCGCCTCCCGCACCGGCTTCTCGAGAAAGAACACCGAGCCGGCCTGCATCGCGCGCGTCATGCTGCGTCGGTCCGGATGCCCCGTGAGCACGATCACGGGCCACGAGTGCCCCGCGGCCGCGAGCTGGCGCTGCACCTCGAGGCCACCCATGCCCGGCATGAGCAGATCGAGGACGACACATCCGGCGGACAGTGTCGGACAAGCCTGAAGGAAGGCGACCCCGGATACAAACGCCCGCGCCGGATATCCCGCCTCCTTGAACATCCGCAACAAGCCCCCGCGAAGCCCCGGGTCGTCATCGACGATGTACACCCTTGTCTGCATCATGCGCGCAGTTCCAAACACCAGGCGAGCCTCGTGCCCCGCCGCCCCCTTGATTCCCCAGTGGCGTGCCCTGCGCCGAAACGCCGGGCGCCGAACACGCCACTCGACCCGCCCTCAAGGGTACGCTCTCCCAACGCGGCCTGTCACGTCGGCTTGCATTCAGGGGTCCAGGCAAAGTTATGGTGAATTCACAACGCGATATTCCCCACACCACGGACTGTCAAGGCGTCTAAAGACGCGGTGTCCGGGCCATGAATTGCTCCCCCGGATGCGCCACGCTACGCAAATGCCACGCGGCCCGACGCCAGCCCGCCATATTTGCCGCGCTCGAGCTTCAGGAAGATGGAGGGGAAGCCCATGCCTGCCATGAATCCTCCCGTTGTGCTCTCGCGACGGGAGCGCCAGTGTCTCGCCCTGGCGGCCCAGGGCAAAGACGACCGCGAGATCGGCACCCGGCTGCACTTGAGCCCCGAAACGGTGCACTGGTATATCAAACGTCTGATGCAGCGACTGGGGGTGCGCACCAGAATTCAGGCGATCATCTGGGCTTTGGAGTGCGGGCAGCTCACCTTCCACGAGGTGTCGGGCATGGGACAAGCCGCCCACCCCTCACGGACCGTACCTCCGCGAAGCGGTTGATTCCGGCGAGGGCTGCCTCAACACCACGCCCACGGTGCAGACTCCCAAAACCCCCTGAACAGGGGGATTCCCCGCCTCCGCGCAGCGCTCATGCTTGCCTTCGGCACGGAGTGAGAGAGCGCATGATGATCTTCATCGGCCCCGCCAAGAGCCGCCGGCACTTCGAGCCAGTGGACGCGGACACCGCGCCGCAAAGCGATGCCCGTGCAGCCTGCACTTCGATGCGACGGGGTGCGGATTTGCCGGCGCTCCAGCTTGGTACGGCATCCGCACCGGCGCGGCGTGCCTGATGGCGTAGATGTCCTGCGGTGTCTCCAGACTCTCGGATGTCATCAAGATCCTGTGCCGGGAAGCAACCCCCTTCGTCAGGCGCAAGATCGCTCTGGTGCTGATCGTAGTGGTCGCCGCCGGGCTGCTCACGGCGCTCGGCCCCGTGGCGTTGAAAATGATCGTCGATGGCTTTGCGGGAAGGGCCCGTGACGCGGTCTCACCGCTCCTGCTGGTGGCACTGTACGTGATGAGCCAATGGCTGGCGCGCGCAGCCGGTGAGCTACGAATGCTGATCTACGGGCACGTCGAGCGACGCATGTTTCGTACTCTGAGCGAACGCCTGTTCGCCCATCTGATGCATCTGCCGCTGCGCTTCCATCTGGAGCGGCAGACCGGCGCCGTCAGCGAGACGCTCACCAACGGCCTGGAAGGCTTTCAGATGATCCTGCACCATCTGGTGTTCACGGTTCTGCCCGTGAGCGTGGAGCTCGCAACCGTCCTCCTGGTTCTGTGGCGCCTGGCACCCCCTCTTTTTCTCGCTCTCTTCGGCGGGGCGCTCATCCTCTATGCCGGCGCCTTTGCCTATTCGGCCACGACCCTCTCGGGGAAGGCGCGCACAGCTTCCGATGCGAGAGTGCAGGCCGGCGCCGCCATCACCGATGGCCTGCTCAACTATGAGACGGTGAAATACTTCACTGCCGAGTCGATGGTGCAGGAACGCGTCGGCAAGGCGCTCGAGCGCAGCGAGACCGAATGGGTCGCCTTTTATCGAAAATACGCGCGCAACGGTCTGGTCGTGGCGAGTATTTTTGCGGCCTTTCTCGCCGCAACCACCTGGTATGCGACCGTCGCGGTGCGCAACGGTCACATGACGGTCGGCGATTTCGTCCTCGTAAACACCTACATGCTGCAGCTCGTGCGCCCCGTCGAAATGCTGGGCTATGCCATGCAGGGGTTCTCGCAGGGCCTCGCCATGCTCGAGAAGATGCTGCGGCTGTTCGAGGAGACACCCGAGCCCGCCGCGAACATCCGCTCGGACGCCGCCACAGGGTCCGGCAGCCTCGAGTTCGAGCAGGTCGGACTGTCCTATCGAAGAGGCCTGCCCGTTCTGACCGATCTCACCTTCCGCATCCCACCCCAACGGACACTCGGCATCGTGGGAGCGAGCGGCTCGGGCAAGTCGACGATCGTGCGCCTCCTGATGCGGCTGCTCGAGCCCGAGGAGGGGCGGATTCTGCTCGACGGCGTCCCGATCGCAAGCCTGCCGCTCCCCCAGCTGCGCGCCGCCATCGCCGTCGTCCCCCAGGACACCGTTTTGTTCAACGACACCCTCGCCTACAACATCGCCTTCGGGCGCGCGCAGGCGAGCCGGGCGGACATTGAGCAGGCCGCGCGCGTGGCGCACCTGCACGAATTCATCCTGAGCCTTCCG
This sequence comes from Pseudomonadota bacterium, assembly GCA_021850555.1. Next base: position 27,466 of record JAJZLX010000176.1, read on the forward strand.
GAAGGATACG
>JAJZLX010000398.1 GCA_021850555.1 Pseudomonadota bacterium
CTACCAGAAGATACGGAACACGCTTAAGCGTGTGCTCGCGGATCTTAAAGCCCACTTTCTCGTTACGCAAGTCGGGCTCGACCCGAAGGTGCTGATTTTTCAGGGATTCCGTTACGGAAAGCACGTACTCGTCCTGCCGGTCGGTGATGCTCATCACTACCGCCTGCACAGGCGCGAGCCAGGCCGGCAGCCGCCCGGCGTGGTGCTCGAGCAGGATGGCGAAGAAGCGCTCCAGAGACCCGAATATGGCCCGATGCAGCATGACGGGCGTGCGCTTGGCGCTCGTCTCGTCGATGTAATGGGCGCCGAGTCTTCCGGGCAGATTCAGGTCGACCTGCAGCGTCCCGCACTGCCAGTCCCGGCCGATGGCATCCCGCAGCACGAATTCCAGCTTCGGACCATAGAAGGCTCCCTCGCCCGGGTTCAGCGAGTACTCGATCCCCGCGGCGCGCGAGGCGGCCTTGAGAGCCTCCTCGGCGCGATCCCAGACCGCATCGCTCCCGACCCGCTTCTCGGGCCGGTCGGAGAACTTGATGCGCACGTCCTCGAAGCCGAAGTCGCGGTAGATATCGAGGATCAGCTTCGTGACCGCGACGCATTCCTCGGTGATCTGCTCCTCGGTGATGAAGATGTGCGCATCATCCTGGGTGAAGGCGCGCACCCGCATGAGCCCGTGCAGCGCCCCGGAGGGTTCGTAGCGGTGCACCTTGCCGAACTCCGAGAGGCGCACCGGAAGCTCGCGGTAGCTGCGCAGCCCGTGCTTGAAGATCTGGACGTGCCCGGGGCAGTTCATGGGCTTGATGGCGTAGAGGCGCTCATCGGGCGTCTGGGTGAGAAACATGTTCTCCCCGAACTTCTCGAGATGCCCCGACTGCCTCCAGAGCGAGGCGTCCATGAGCTCCGGGGAATTGACCTCCTGGTAGCCGGCCTCGCTCTGACGCTCCCGCATGTACTCGATCAGGCTCTGAAAGATGCTCCAGCCCTTGGGGTGCCAGAACACCGCACCGGGAGCCTCCTCCTGGAGGTGGAACAGATCGAGTTCCTTGCCGATGCGCCGGTGGTCGCGCTTCTCGGCCTCTTCCAGCCGGTGCAGGTAGTCTGCGAGCTGCTGCTTGTCGGGCCAGGCGGTGCCGTAGATGCGCTGCAGCATCTCGTTGCGCGAATCGCCGCGCCAGTAGGCGCCGGCCACCTTGGTGAGCTTGAACGCCTTGAGCTTGCCGGTCGAGGGCACGTGCGGGCCGCGGCAAAGATCCACCCAGTCGCCCTGGCCGTAGAGACTGAGAGGCTCGCCCGCCGGGATGCTCGCGATGATCTCGGCCTTGTACTTCTCGCCCAAGCTTTCGAAGAAGGCCACGGCCTCATCGCGCTCCATCACTCGCCGGGAGACCTTTTGGTCCGCCTTGGCGAGCTCGGCCATGCGCGTCTCGATCGCAGCCAGATCCTCCGGGGTGAAGGGCCGCTGGTAAGCGAAGTCGTAGTAGAACCCGTCCTCGATCACAGGGCCGATGGTGACCTGCGCCTCGGGGAAGAGCTGCTTGACCGCCTGGGCGAGCAGGTGAGCGCTCGAGTGGCGGATGATCTCGAGTCCCGCCGGGTCCTTGTCGGTGACGATGGCGACCTGGGCATCGTCCGAAATGACGAACGAGGTGTCGACCAGCTTGCCGTTGACGCGCCCGGCGAGCGCGGCCTTGCGCAGGCCGGCGCCAATGGCGCCCGCCACCTCGTCCACCGTCACCGGGTGGTCGAAGCGGCGCTCACTGCCATCGGGCAAGGTCACGACCGGCATCGCATTGCTCTCTCGACTGATTTGCGCTGGAAAGACCAAAGGGGCGCCTCCCGCCTCACCGGCCGGAAGCACCCCTGCTGAATCTGGTAGGCGCGAGTGGGATCGAACCACCGACCACCACCATGTCAAGGTGATGCTCTACCACTGAGCTACGCGCCTGTAGAGAATCTCCCTCCAGGAGGGCCGCGAACAATACAAGAGCGGCGCAGGCCGCGCAAGCTAATCCAAGCCCCGCCAAGCACTTACGGCAGAAGCCCACGCACCGGCCACCGCCCCGCCCTGCACGCGAGCCCCGAGGGACCGGCGGGCGCCCGGCGGGGATTTGCACGGGAGCGGCGCTCAGGCAATACCGAGCTCCAATTGCTTCAGCCGCGCGATCTCGTCCCTCAGCCGCGCCGCCTCCTCGAATTCCAGGTTCCGCGCCCGCTCGAGCATCTCGGCCTCGAGCTTTTTCATCCGCCGCGCCAGAGCCTCGGGGTGCAGGTCGAGCGGCTCCGCCGCCCCCCTGCCCCGGCCCTTGCCCCTGCCCTGCCCGCCGGCGCGCCGCCCCCGCGCCGCGGGCACATCGGGCCGCGCGCCCTCCATGATGTCGGCCACCGATTTACGGATGCCGCGAGGCGTGATGCCGTGGGCGGCGTTGAACTCCATCTGCTTGCGGCGGCGGCGGTCGGTCTCGTCCAGGGCGCGGCGCATGGAGCCGGTCATCTGATCGGCATAGAGGATGGCCCGGCCATGAAGATTGCGCGCCGCGCGACCGATGGTCTGGATGAGCGAATTGTCCGAGCGCAGGAATCCCTCCTTGTCGGCATCCAGGATGGCGACCAGGGAGACCTCGGGCATGTCGAGCCCCTCGCGCAGCAGGTTGATGCCCACGAGCACATCGAACTTCCCGAGGCGCAGGTCGCGAATGATTTCCGTACGCTCCACCGTCTCGATATCAGCATGCAGGTAGCGCACGCGCACGCCGTGCTCGTGCAGGTACTCGGTCAGGTCTTCCGCCATGCGCTTGGTGAGCGTCGTAATGAGCACGCGCTCGTTGCGCTGCGCGCATTTGCGGATTTCCGAGAGCACATCGTCCACCTGGGTGCTCACCGGACGCACCTCGACCTCAGGATCGACGAGGCCCGTGGGGCGCACCACCAGCTCCACGGTCTGACCGGCGTGCCGTGCCTCGTACGCCCCCGGAGTCGCCGACACGAAGATCATCTGCGGCGCCAGGCGCTCCCACTCCTCGAACTTCAGAGGCCGGTTGTCGAGCGCGGACGGCAGGCGGAACCCGTATTCGACCAGCACCTCCTTGCGCGAGCGGTCGCCCCGGTACATCGCGCCGAGCTGCGGGATGGTCTGGTGGCTCTCGTCGATCACCAGCAGCGCATTCTTCGGCAGGTAATCGAACAGGCACGGGGGCGGCTCGCCCGGGGCGCGGCCGGACAAATAGCGCGAGTAGTTCTCGATGCCCGCGCAGTAGCCGACCTCCTGCATCATTTCCATGTCGTACATGGTGCGCTGCTCGAGCCGTTGCGCCTCCAGGAGCTTGCCGGCGTCTCGCAGCTCCTTCAACCGCACGCGCAGATCCTCGCGGATCCGGTCGACGGCGCCGATCAGGCGCTCCTTGGGCGTAACGTAGTGCGTGCCCGGATAGACGGTGAACCTCGGCACTTTGCGTGAAATCGCGCCCGTGAGCGGATCAAAGAGCGAGAGGGACTCGATCGTCTCGTCGAACAGCTCGACCCGCACCGCCTCGCGGTCGGACTCCGCCGGAAAGATATCGATAACATCGCCGCGCACGCGGTACGTGCCCTGGGTCAGGTCGAGCTCGTTGCGCGTGTACTGCATGTCGGCGAGCCGCCTGAGGAGCTTGCGCTGGTCCAGTCGATCGCCCCGCACCAAGTGCAGGATCATCGCGAGGTAGGCCTTGGGATCCCCCAAACCGTAGATCGAGGAGACGGTGGCGACGATGATGGCGTCGGGACGCTCGAGCAGCGCCTTGGTGGCCGAGAGGCGCATCTGCTCGATGTGCTCGTTGATCGAGGCGTCCTTCTCTATATAGGTATCCGACGAAGGGACGTAAGCCTCCGGTTGATAGTAATCGTAATACGAAACGAAGTACTCGACCGCATTGTGCGGGAAGAAGCCGCGAAATTCGCCGTACAGCTGCGCCGCCAGCGTTTTGTTGTGCGCAAGCACCAGTGTAGGGCGCTGCACGTGCGCGATGACCTGGCTGACGACGTACGTCTTGCCGCTGCCGGTAACCCCCAGCAGCGTCTGTGCGCTCAAGCCATCTTCGAGGCCCTCAACGAGCTTGGTGATTGCCGCAGGCTGATCGCCCGAGGGCTCGAACTCCGACTCTAGTTTGAAAGGAATCTGATCCATGCTCTCTCTATATGTCGCGCGAATGCGTCATCGGGCGGATGGTGGCGATGCGCGTGATGTCTTACTATAGCGGTGCCACTTTCTTTGGCACACACCCAAGGATCCCTAGTGACCGTTACTGTTTCGAGACGCGTCCAGCGCGTCAAGCCCTCGCCGACGCTCACCGTCACCGCCCGCGCCGCCCGCCTGAAGGCAGAGGGCAAGGACGTGATCGGACTCGGAGCGGGCGAGCCGGACTTCGACACGCCGGCGCACATCGGCCAGAGCGGCATCGATGCCATCGGCAGCGGATTCACCCGCTACACCAACGTCGAGGGGGTCAATGACCTAAAGGATGCCATCATCGCGAAATTCGCGCGCGACAACGGTATCCAGTACGAGCGCCCGCAGATCCTGGTGTCCTCGGGCGCCAAACAGACGATTTACAACCTGTGCATGGCGGTGCTCGACAAGGACGACGAGGCGATCATCCCCGCGCCCTACTGGGTGTCGTATCCGGACATGGTGCTGCTCGCCGACGGGCAGCCGGTCATCCTCACCGCCGGCGCCGCCCAGGGCTACAAGATCACGCCGCGCCAGCTCGCGGCCGCCATCACGCCCAAGACGCGCCTGGTGCTGCTCAACAGCCCCTGCAATCC
>JAJZLX010000757.1:0-2495 GCA_021850555.1 Pseudomonadota bacterium
CGAAGCGATACGCGCCGGATACGCTCGGGGAATCGAGCAGCGCGTAGAGGAGGAGCAGGGTGGACTCGGGCTGCGGTTTCTCGAGGTAGAACTCGGTGAATTTCGGGAACTCCTCCGGCTGCGGCATGCCCGTGTCGATGGCGAGTCCCCGCATCGACATGCCGTACTGGCCGGTGCCGTCGACGGCGCGGAAGTAGGATGCGCCCTGAAATACGACCCGGTCGTCCACCCAGTTGGTGTGAAACAGTACGTTGAATCCGGAGAAGCCGAGACTGCGCGGAACCTGGGCCGGCTTCAGCCCCGAGCCGCTGTAATCGAACAGGCCCGGCTCGAACAGGACCTGCCGCGCCACGCCGTTCTCGAGGGCGTAGATGCCCACCGGTCGCCTCATGGTGTAACCGAGATGATCGAAGCGGATGCGAAAGAACAGGTTGTCGCCGTACCACAGCTCGCGATTGGGCCGATAGCTGATCGCCTCCCACTGATTCCAGCTGAGGTTGCGGATCGCCGCCGGCAGCGGCGGATACCGTCCGTCATACACCGTCAGGGACATGGCGTGCGCGCGGGCCTTGAGCTGCTCGAACGAGAACGGCTGCGCGGGGCCGAATTGCCGGATGCCTTTCGTGGGCGGTGGTTTGCGCGTCTTTTTCTGCTTGACCGCCATGGGCCAGGGCGCGATCGACGCGAGGCTCGCGGCGCCGGCTTGCAGAAAGCTGCGCCGCCGCATCACAGGACTCCCGCCGGTAGGACCGGCCAGCCGTTCGTCTTCTCTAGCATCACAAGGTCTCCGTTCGCCGACCAATGAGATTCAAGGTGTCGCGCACGCTCCAGCAGCGCAGGGGTTGCGTCGGCATATCCAACGGTGCGCGGGGCGGTACTCGCGGGGCTGGTTCCTCGGCCGGCCCGCTCCCTGAGCTGGCGGGGCGCTCCAGGCGCCGGCGCAGCTCGGCGAGTTCCGCCGGCGGGTCGCTCTCCTCCGGCGTCAGCAGCAGGCGGCGCCGGCGCAACCAGCGGCCGATCGAAGCGCTGCTGGTGAGCATCGTCAGCGGCACCGACAGCACCATGCCGAGCAGCACCGGCGCCAGCCAGCCGGTGTAGCGCGGCGCGAGCTTGAGGATCAACAGGCCCCAGACCACGCCGATCAACAGGTGCCCGGCGTGCCGGCGCAGCGCCTCGAGCAGGCCGACGCCGCGATCGCCTCGCTCCTGCGCATGCCAGCCCACCGACCGGCCGGCGAGGATGGTGATGACGAAGGCGGTATGGAACAACATCATGGCCGGGGCAAGCAGTATGCTGAAGGTCTGCTCCAGCAGCACGCTCACGCCGAGACGCAGCGCCCCGCCGAAGCTCCGCCGCAGCGCCGGGTCGCGCAGCGCCAGCACCGTGGCGAGCACTTTCGGCAGGAACAGCACCACGCCCGTGAGGGTCAGCAGCGCCGCGATCTCCCCGTCGTGGTAATGCGGCCAGTTGGGAAAGAGGCCGTGGCTGCCGGGGACGAAGTACTGGTGGCCGTGCAGCGCCTGGAGAATGATGACGCTCGAACTCAACAGCAGCTCCAGCAGCCACAGCGGCGAGGCGACGTAGGAGAGCACTCCGCTCACGAGGTTCACCCGGCTCAGCCAGTGCAGACCGCGCGCCGGCAGCAGCCCGAGGTGCTGGATGTTGCCTTGCGCCCAGCGCCGGTCGCGCGCCGCGTAGTCGATGACGTTGGAGGGGATCTCTTCCCAACTGCCCCGATCGATCGGCAGCAGCCACACCTCGAATCCGGCGCGGCGCATGAACGCCGCCTCGGCGAAGTCGTGGCTGAGGATATCGCCGCCAAGCGGCGCGGAGCCCGGCAGGCGCGGCAGACCGCAGTAGGCCGCGAACGCGCGCAGACGCACAATGGCGTTGTGGCCCCAGTAATTGCTCTCGCCGAGCTGCCAGTACGCCAGGCCGCTGGCGAGCATCGGGCTCGACAGGCGGGTGGCGAACTGAAGCAGGCGGGCGAACAGCGTATCGCGGCCCGCCGGCAGCGGCAGTGCCTGGATGATGCCGACGCGGGGGTGCGCGTCCATCAGGCGCACCAGCTCGCGCAGCGCCTCACCGGACATGATGCTGTCGGCGTCGAGCACGATCGCATAGTCGTAGGCGCCGCCCCAGGTGGTGATGAAATCGGCGATGTTGCCGGCCTTGCGGCCGCGGTTCTCCGCGCGGCGCCGGTAGAAGATGCGCCCGAGGGCATCGTGACGCGTGACCAGCTCGGCCCAGGCGCGCTCCTCGGCGGCGACGATGGCCGCGTCGCGGGTGTCCGAGAGAATGAACAGATCGAACGCGGAATTCTCCGGCAGACGCTGGATCGAGGACCAGATGCTCTCGAGCCCGGCTGCCACGCGCACGGTGTCCTCGTTGTAGATGGGCATGACCACTGCGGTGCGGGTGCGCAGCGGGCCGGTCGTGGCCGGCGCGGTCAGCTGGGCCGGGTCGCGCCCGCGCAAGCGCACCACGAATCCGGC
>JAJZLX010000757.1:2505-4769 GCA_021850555.1 Pseudomonadota bacterium
CGGCGACCGCGGTCCAGAAGGACAGGGCGATCCACAGGAACAGAACGAAGAACAGCACCAGCCCGGCGCGATCGAGGTCATTGAGACCGTTTGCGGCAAGGATGTTCCACATCATCCCCGTGGCGGTCGCGGCGGTGAGCACCGTCAGACCGAGCAAGATCGTCCGGCGCAGGCGCGCGATACCGCGGCGCTGCGAGGAACCGGCGCTCACGTGCGGGGTGTCCACTGGTACGTCCATGTCTCGGTCAGGGCCGCCCCATCGAGTTCCAGATAGCAGTTCAGATCGATCGGTCCGCCGGTCGGATGCACGGTGAAGCGTGCCCGCCAGTCGCCATCCTCCGGCACACGCTGCACGCTCACCCCGGAGACCGTCGCACCCGTTGCCGTTACCACGGCGCGCACGGGCTGATCCGAGCGCAGGCCCTCGAGATCGCCGCCGGAGAAGTCGATGAGGGTCCGGCGCCACCCCTGCGCCTCGTGCGTGCCGTGGAACACCGGACCGAAGCGTGTGGCCACGGCCTTGCCGCCCGGCGGCCAGCGGTCGCCGGAGTGCAGATACGCCGATAAGACGTACGAGAAGGCGAGCGGCTGGCCGGCGCGCACCGGAGCGCTCGGTACCCAGTAGGCGTCGACGTTGTAGTCGATATCCGCGCTGGCCGGGATCTCGACCAGCTCGACCCCGCCATATCCCCAGCGCCCGAGCGGCTCGATCCAGTAGCTGGGCCGCCGCTCGAAGCGCGCCGCCGGATCCTGATAGTCGGCGAAATCACGGTCGCGCTGGATGAGCCCGAAGCCGCGTGGATTGTGGTCCATGAAGCGGTTCACTTCGAGCCGCAGCGGGTTCTGCAGCGGTCGCCACAGCCACGCGCCACTGCCGGTGTGCATCAGCAGTCCGTCGCTGTCATGTACCTGCGGGCGCCAGTTGTCGAAGCGCCGCCGCGCCGAGTTCACGCCGTAGAGGAACATGGAGGTCAGCGGTGCGATGCCGAGCTGGGTGATATTGCGGCGCGGATAGAGCACGGCGCTCACCGTCACCCGCGTGATGGTTCCCGCGGTGAGCACAAAGCGGTACGCTCCGGTGATGCTCCGGCTCTGCAGCAGCGCATAGATCGTCATCGTACGCGCCTGCGGCGCCGGGCGCACCAGCCAGAAATCCGTGAAGTAGGGGAATTCCTCGCCGCTGACCGCGGCGGTGTCGATCGTCAGCCCGCGCGCCGTCACCCCGGGGACCTGATTGCGTCCGAGCACGCGGAAGTAGGTTCCGCCGAGGAAGGCAATGACGGCGGTGCGGTGGTTGGGCGAGTTCAGCGGATAGTGGACCGAGACGCCCGCGAAGCCGATATTTTGCGCCAGCCGCAGCCGCGCCAGCGCCGGCGGAAACGCGAACATCGAGGGCCGATAGTGCACCTCGCGCACGCCCGCCTGCGACACGGTGTAGATGTGCACCTCGTGCGTGAAGGCGAAACCCCGATGATAGAACTGCACGTCGAACATCGAGCCGGCATGCCACAGGGCATCCTTTGGCTTGAAGCGGATCGAGCGGTATTGCGCGTAGGTGAGCCGCGTGAGCGCGCGCGGCAGGGCGCTGGAGCGCACCGCGTAGGGCGCTCTGGCGCGCAGGGCCGCCAGATGCTCGACGGCGGCGAAGCTGAACGGCCGCGGCGCCGGCGGTTGCGCCGCGGCGAGTGCGGGCATGCAGGCGAGGCAGAGGAGCGACAGCGCGGCGAGACGCGGGGTTCGATGAGCGATGGGTGCCAATGTGTCCTGCAGTCCTACGTGCGAAGTTGCTCTTGGAACCGGATGTTCGGCTCACGTTTCAAGCGCAGCTGTCGCCGACTGGCGACAGGCTCCTGCTTCAGCCAACATGATGATCGATCATGATGGTCGGTTAAGAAGCGTAGCGCATTTGTCGCGAGAGAGAAACACGCGGCCACGGTCCATGGGTACATCTCGCCGCGCCGGTGGCCGTTGGCGCTCGAGGCGCGTACAGCCTGTCCAGGTGCGCACGCCGATCGCCGGTGACCTAACATGCCGGCGGGATCCGCGAGATGACGAGATGACATCGGTCCGTGCCGGAGGTTCCCGCGCGCAACGTGCCCGACGGGGACAAGCTCGATCCTGAGCCGGGGAGCGGATGCGGCGCACGGCGTTGCGCCGCTCCTGACGGTGCGCGCCGTGCCTCGGCACTGGAGCGCGCGCACCGGAGGCCGGTGCTCTTGCCTGCGCCGCGCAGCGCGCCGGGTGCGCACCGTTGCTTGGTCCGC
>JAJZLX010000662.1 GCA_021850555.1 Pseudomonadota bacterium
CCGAGGTTGACGAGATCGTTGATGGTGAGCATGTCCGCCGCGAAGCGGCGGATGGACAACGACGGGCCGTCGATGGCGAGCGGGGGGATGATGGCGTTGACGCGCGAGCCGTCCTTCAGGCGTGCATCGACCATGGGCGAGGACTCGTCGACGCGCCGGCCCACCGCCGAGACGATGCGATCGATGATATTCATCAGATGCGCATCGTTGTTGAAGCTGACGTCCGTGAGCTCGAGGCGCCCGTGGCGCTCCACGTACACCCGGGCGGCGCCGTTGACCAGGATGTCGGAGACGGTCTTGTCGGCGAGCAGCGGCTCGAGGGGTCCCAGGCCGAGCACCTCGTCCTCGATGCGCCGCACGATCCGTTGCCGGGAGGCGAGGCTGAGGGGCAGCTGCTGCTCGCTCATCAGCCGCTCGCAGATCTGGCGGATCTGATGCCGGGCATCCTTGTCCTGCAGTTCCCCGATGAGCGACAGGTCCATGACCTTGAGCAGCCGCTGGTAGATGAGATCCTTGCTCTCGCGCTCCCCGGCGCTGAGCGGGCGCAGCCGATCATCCGGCGGGGCGGCTTCCTCGGCGCCGCGCCGTGCGCCGTCCTTCGTCTGTGAGCTGGCAGGGGCTGTCATGACGCTCTCGGTTTGACCACCTTGGAGAACGTACGGCTGAGCAGACTGCGCCGTACGTTGTTTGGGCCGCCGTCGAGGCGCTCGGCGAGCGCGCCGACCGCCCTGGTCACCGCCGCGCCCCGGGCGTGGGCGAGCAGCGGCTGGCCGGTGGCCACGCTCTCCTCGACGGTCCGGTAATCGTTGGGCACGAGAATCGGCTCGCTGCAGGCGAGGGCGCTGCGCACGTGCTCCAGGGAGATGCTCGAGCGCCTGTCATGGCGGTTCACCACCGTGAGGATCCGCCCGGGGTCCACCAGCAGATCCCTCTGCAGGCAGGTCATGACCTTCGCCGCATCGCGCAATACCGTCACGGACTGTTGTACGACCAGCACGACATGCTCGGCCTGCTCGATCACGCGACAGGCGAGCGGGTCGAGCTGTCGGGGCAGATCGATCAGAATGTGCTCGTAGGAGCGCGCACAGAGCTTCAGCAGAGTGTCGACGGCGTCGGCGGAGATGCCCTCGAGCGGCAGCCTGTCCTGGGTGGCGTGGCCGAGGATGGCGAGCTTGCCGCGCCGGTGCAGGTAGCCCCCGAGGGCCGCTTCATCGAGCTGGGTGTGGTTCTCGAGCGCCTGCAGCAGGCCTCTTGCCGGAAAGAGGTCGAAGTAAAGCGGAATGGTGCCGAACTGCACATCCAGATCGAGCAGCACCGCGCGCTTGTGCAGGCGCGAGGTGAGCGCGTCGGCCACGTTGCAGGCGAGAAACGTGCCGCCGCAGCCGCCTTTGGCATTGATGAACACCGTGACCGCGGCGCTGGCCGCCGGCGCCAACGCCTGCTGATCCCTGGCGATGCGCTCGAGCGCCGCGAACAGATCGGCCTCGACGAGCGGCAGGGGCAGCAGATCGCGAGCGCCCGCCTGCATGGCAAGGCGCATGGCGGGCGCATCCGGCGCCGAGCCGATCACGATCAAGGGCGGCCGGCGGTCGGCGGGGGTCGCCGCCAGCGCCTCGAGCTCGGCACGCCACGTCTCGCCGAGGTGCAGCACCATCGCGTCCGGTAATTCCGTCACTTCGTGCAGCGGATCGACGTGTCCGTTGACGACCAGCTTGCGCGCGATGGTCAGGCCCGGGCGCCGCTTCAGCAGCGTCTGCAGCGCCTCGAGAACCTCCTTGCGCCGGGAGATCAGCAGGATCTTCAGCCGGATGTCGGTGCACTCTCGCATGGGGATCGGCGGCGCCTCAGCAAGGGGGAAGGGGGGAGTTCGCCGGCCAAGTGCGCGGCACACCGAGGCTCTCGCGCGGGATGGTGGTGGCGAATCCCGACAGCGATACGGTCGGGTCGAGGAATGGAATCATCAGTTGCATCGAGAAGTTCACGATCTGCGCCCGTACGTATCTGATCGCGTCGAAGTTGGCCGCCGTGTCGGCAAAATTCGGCGACGGACTGGAAATCACGTTGCCGTTGTCGTCCAGGTACTCGATGACCACGTTGGACGTCGTGAGGCCGGCAACCACGGCGCTGCTGCCGGCGCCGTAGGCGAACACCGCCCCTTGTGCCGGGTACGGGTCGTTGACGGGACACACGGACGCGAGGCGCGCGCCGCGCCGGGTGGCTTCGGTGAGCACGGAGATGACGTACATCGTCCGGCCGAACTCGATGATTGCGAACAGAACCACGAAGAGGAGGCTGCCGACGATCGAGAACTCGACGGTCGTCATGCCGCGCTCGGCCTTGCGGATGGGCGATCGCCGCCGCATCACAGGGCCCTCATGACGCTGGTCGCGGTGAGCGTCGGGTCGGCCGGAATGGGCTGACCGAGTCCGAACGCCGGCAGCGCGACCCCGAGCATGGGCTCGTACGGATAGCTCACGGAGACCTCGACGTACAGGGGGTTGATCGCCGAGACCGTGACCTCGGCGGTGGTGAGTCCGGGCAGCAGCGGTGCGCCCGTGCCGTTCACATTGCCGCTGACGACGAGGTTCGCGACCGCCGTCTGGATGGCGGGGGTGATGTACACCAGTCCGGTCGTGCCGAGCGAACTCACCGAGGCGGCGTAGCGCGCCCCATTGCGCACGGCCTTGGTCAACGTGTCGTATTGACTGAGCATGCGCCCGAACTCCGCGGTCGCAAACAGCAGCAGCAGCAGCACGGGCAGGCCGATGGCCATTTCCACCGTAGCGAGACCGCGTTGGCCGTGAGCCGCGGTGCGCTGCAGCCGCCGGCTCATGAGTCCGGGCTCCCGGGATCGCGGTACAGCTCGATGACGTAGGGCCCGGGGCCGGCGCCGGGGTTGGGGCCCGGCTCGCCGCCGCTCTGGCAGTTGCCCTCGAACTGCCCGATGATGTAATCGGTGGTGCCCTGCTGAGTGACCGGCTGCAAGATGAAGAAGCAGGCGAAGCCGAGGATCGGCACCGTCGTGCTGCCGTTGGCGGTGCCGGTGCAATCGCCCACCGGCACGGTGAGCACCCGCCGGTCGAACACGCCCGGACCGCCGGCGCTCACCGGCTGATAGTTCCAAGGGCCATTGGTAATCGCCGCCTGATAATCCTGGTAGTTGAATACGTCTCCTATGGTGCTCGAGGTGATCTGCACTGCGGTTGCCCCTGGCGGCTGGTACCAGATGTCGCCGTTCGAGTCGACCGTCATCTGCGGACTGGAATAGTTCGTGACGACATCCGGGGGGAATTGCGCCATGCTCATCGAGCCGGCATAGATGCCAAAGCGGGTATTGAGGCCCTGATAGACGGGGCCGGTCTCGTTGCCCGTCTCGGTCTGCACCGAGTCGGCCGTGGTCAGGCAGGAGTTATAGTCTCCGGCGAGGTTCTGGCGCACGATGTTGGCACCGGTGCCGCTGAGCTGAATGAGCTGGAAGTTGCCCGGGCCGACCGCGGTGCTGCCGGGCGAGGCACTCTTCAGCACCTGCGGGGAATTCAGGCAATAGCCCCAGAGGCTCGCCAGCCCATCGGCGCATGGGGAGGGCAGGGGCGCAGGTGCCGGATTGCCGCAGGCCATGATGGGCGCGATGTTGCAGGCAGTATTGATGGTCGGACTCGGGCCGGCGACCGCCGAGGCGCTGACGCTCAGCTGGTTGAAATGGCCCACCTCGAGCAGGATGGTCGGAAACGCGAAGTTGGTGGCGATGACCCGCACGTACGGGCCGGTGGCCGATCCCGGGGTGAAGGGCGGCAGGGTGCTCGAGTACTGCACGCTCACCTGCAGGTTGCCGCTGTCGTAGGTGGCGCCGAGCTCGTTGTTGCCGGCGGTGTTGGCATCCAGACCCAGGGCCTGCAGGGCGGCGGTGGTGGCGAGTCCGGTGTTCGAGGTCTCATCCAGGGTCTTGGCCGCCGACAGGGCCGCGGCGTCCACGGCATTCTGCAGGCGTGCCTTGTCGAGCATCATGTGCCCGATGTCGAGCGCCAGACCGGCCATGAGAATGAGCACGACCATGGCGATGGCGATCAGCACCAGTGCGACGCCCCGCTGTCTTGTCGCGGGCGGGGTGCGAGTCGCTCTCATGGTTGCACCTGTCTATGCATGGGCTTGCGTGCCGCTCACACGGGCGGGGTGGGCGATTGGCTCATCCGCCGCCGCCGCTACCGCCGCCGGTCTCGAACTGCCCGGTCCGGATGTGGCTCGCCACCGCCTGCGACACCGCGCCGCGATGGGCCTTGAGCACATTCTCGAGCCGCATGCCCCCGCCCGGCGCGGGGCGATGCGCGATCCCGGCCGCCCCGGGATTGAAGGTCTGATCGCGAACCATCGCAAGGTAGGCCTGCCCGTACATCTGGTCGACTTCCGGAAACTCGGCACAACCGTCGAGGCTCGCGCTGACGGTCAGCGCAAGCATCGCGATACACACGTGGGAATACTTCATGGTGCTGTCCTCGCTCTGCGCTCACGGGCGGCCGTTGGCCGGTGGCGGCGCCGGCGCCGGGGCCGGGACCGAAGCGTGGGGCGGTGGAGCGCCGTGCAGCCGCCCGAGCAGGAAGAAATCGGCGTCCGAGGGCGCGGTGACGCCCTGGCTCGGCAGCCGGGCCTGGCCGGGTCCGAGCGCCTTGGCCAGATGCGGCGTGACGAGGATCACGAGCTCCGTGCGGCCCTCCTGAAACTGCTGGCTGCGGAACAGCTGCCCGAGGATGGGCAGGTCGCCGAGGCCGGGG
>JAJZLX010000348.1 GCA_021850555.1 Pseudomonadota bacterium
CGGGCCAGTTTCCCGGAGGAGTGGACGCTCGAGTCCTTCCCGTTCAAGCTGCAAAAGGGTGTCAAGGAGCGTCAGATCCGCACCTTCGCCGAGCTCGCCTTCATCCCCAAGGCCGAGAACATCGTATTTATCGGCGAAACCGGCGTCGGCAAGACAGGACTGATGATAGGGCTGGCGCGTAAGGCCGTGCAGAACGGCTACCGGGCGCTGTTCATCAAGGCGCAGGACCTGTTCGATGAGATGTACGCCTCGCTGGCCGATCGCTCGACCCGGCGGCTCCTGCGCACACTCGCCCGCGTCGACCTCCTCGCGATCGATGAGCTTGGATACTTGAACGTCAAGACAGAGCAGACCAACATCTTCTTCAAGCTCATGGAGGAGCGGCATCGCCGCAAGCCGACCCTCATCAGCACAAATTTATAACGCAGTGCACTGCGTTATAAATTTAATGCGGCGAATATCGTAACGCGGACTCTCATCCCTGAGAATCCGCGCTTTTGGCCCTCTTCAGCGATGATCCCGCCGCATAAAGGAGTGGGCCTTCAGGGAGGCGATCAGCTTGTCGCTCGCGCGAAAGCGTCCCGATCTCAACTTCGGCGCCATCACCGACTCGAGTGCTTCGAGTTTAATCGACGGATCGGTCCGTGTGTAGATCTCCGTTGTCTGTAGGTTGGCGTGCCCCAACCATAACGACACCTTCCGCAGATCCTTCGTCGCTTGGAGTACGGCCAGGGCGCAACTGTGCCTCAGTACATGCGGGCTTATACGCTTTGTCGATAGAGAGGGACAGAGCTTGCTCGCAACGCGGGTGTGCTTCTCCAGAATGTACTCGAAGCCGGACCGAGTGATCGGTTGACGCCTAGCATTCACAAACAGCTCTGGCGTCGGCGGTGCTCCGCGGACCGCCAGCCACGCCCGCAATGCTGCCGCGGTCTCTTTCCATAATGGCAGGCAGCGTTCACGTCGACCTTTCCCGTGTACCAGGACGGTCGGGTTGGGCTGCAATGAAAGGTCATTGAGCTGAAGTCCGGTGAGTTCCGACACACGCAGGCCGCCGGCGAAGCATAGATGCAGCATGGCCCGATCCCGGATCCCGGGCCAGTCGACAGGCTTTGGGGCGTCCAGAAGTGCCTGGATCTCCTCCGCTGAGAGATGTCTCACCAAGCGCGAGGTGGTTCTCTTCATCGGGATGGCGAGAATGCGATGGACTTGGTCCAGAGCAGACGGTATACGATACTCCAAGAAGCGCATGAACGATTTGATGGCTGCGAGGCGCACGTTGCTGGAGCTTGCGCCGTTGGAACGCGTCTTCTGCAGATGGCTCAAGAACCCGACGACCATCGGTGCATCGATCTGTTCCAGCTCCAACTGCGACGGCGTGACGTTCAGACGCTTGCTCGCGTACTCGAGAAGGAGCTTGAAGGCGTACGCATAGGAATCGCAGGTGTGAGCGCTTGCGCGGCGCTCGATAGCAAGACGTTCCTGGAAGAATGCAGTGACGTGGGGCGCGATGGCTGTCATGCTGTCTCTCCCAAAACATAAGCTTCCGAACGATCGGCAATCGCCCGCATGAGCTCTGGTACTGCCTCCAGGTACCACTGAGTGTAAGCTGCACTGGTGTGTCCCAAAGTGGTCGACAGCATCAACGTGTGTTGCGTGATGTTGTCTCTGCCATCCGGACACATTTGTAGCGCTCGGACGGCGAAGCTGTGCCTCAGGGAGTGCGGCGTAGGTCGACGCTTTCCCCGCCCGGTCGGCAAGCCCATTTGCCTTACTGCGGCCTGAAATGCGCTGTCCACGCCCTTCAGCCCCAATGGCTTCCGCTCCCACGAGACGAACACGTGATCATCGAGAGGCGCATAGGGCCTCCTCAGCTGCAAATACCGTTCAAGGCCGACCCTGGCACTCTCGTGCAATACGACCAACCGACTCTTGCGACACTTCGAACTGCGGATCAGTAAGCCATCCGGGGTGATGTCGTCGTATCTGAGCCTGGTGGCCTCTGATACGCGCAGGCCCGTGCAGGACAGCAGCGCGAAGAGCGTGCTGTAGGTCTCCCCATGCAGCCTTCGGTAGTTCGAGCGCGAGGCCAGTTTGACGAGCCGACAGATCTGTTCCTCGGACAGGATGTACGGCGCTGGTCGTGGCCGCTTCTCCGGGCCAAAGATCGCACATGGCACCTGGTGGCGCGAGTCCTCGGAATGCATGTATCGAGCGAAGCGCGCCACGTCGGCAAGCCGGCGAGCGCGCTGATGCACGGAGGGCACCTGCCGGGCCCACTCGATAGCGGTCTTGGAACTCACGTACCGTTGGCCCCTCGCATCCGCGTAGGAGGCGAAGCTTTTGAGATGAAAGCCGACCATCCTGAGTTGGAATCCCGCCGCTCGGCGCAGGGCCAGATACGATTGCACGGAGCGGGCTAGCATGACGCACCTGGCCACGGCTGGGCGATCTTCTGCAGCGCTCTGACATCCACCTTGGCGTAGATCTGCGTAGTCTCGACGCTGCGATGTCTCAGGAGAACAGCGATGTCCTGCAGCGAGGCACCCTGCCGCAACATCGAACTCGCGACGGAGTGACGCAGCAGGTGCGCCGCTCCTCGAGCCGGGCGCTTGACCTCCGCTCGCCGCAGCGCACGATCGACGATCACCGAGACGGCCGCCTGAGACCCCAGAGCACGGAACGGTGCGCGACTGCGGACAAAGAGTGCGTCGTCTCGGGTCCGGGGGCGGCTTTCCTGGAGATACGTCACGATGGCCTGACCCACCTCCTGGCTCAAAGGCAACCGCGTCTGACGACGGCTCTTGCCGCTGACATGGATCCATCCCTCCTTCCAGTCAATGTCACCCAGACGCATGTCCACGATGTCACCGGCCCGCAATCCAAGACGAGCGAGCAAGAGCAGGATGGCCCTATCGCGCTTGCCGACTGCCGATGACCCATCGCAGGAGGCAATGATGCGTTCTACGTCTTCAGGGGCAAGATACCGTGGTAGCGTGGCCAGCCGCCAATGGGCCACGACCGGAACAGCCCCTAGCAAGCCGGGGCGACACAACCCTTCCGCGATTAGGAACCGCAGGAACATCCGCAGCGCCGTGGTACAGCACTTGATCCTTGCCCACTGTGGCCTACGACTCCGCTGAAGCACGAACTGCCGTAGGAGGCGCGCATCGAGCTTGCGGATATCCTGGCCAAGGTGCTGCATCAACTCTCGAAGAGGCAGACTGTAGTTGAAGAGCGTGCGATCCGACGTGCCCCGCTGTTCCCGCATCCACATACGGAACGACTTCAACAACTCTGGTTCTTCCGGCGGATGCGTCGACTCGCGGATGGCCGGGTTCTCAATGCCCTGCAGATATCGCAAGAAGAATCTCGCGCCAGCAAGGATCGCCTTCTGGTCCGCGGTCCTGAAGCCGCGACAGCGGCATCGGACGAGATGGATGCCGAAGCGTTGGAGGTCTCCGTCACCGAGCTGTTTCACGGACAAACCTCTGCGAACCGCCCACCGAACCATGTGCTCCGCCGATCGGATGTGGTGACGAGCGGTGATCTTCGAGTAGCCGCGCGCAAACAGTTGCTCGGAGAAACCTTCGATCGCTTTCCCCGATGGGCCGTTGCGAATAGCTCTGAGCCGCGCCGATTGTTCAAAGTATTTTGACAGCATGTCTCACCCCTCGATACGCCTGTTGCCAGGCCGAAGGGGTACTATTTTTATGCGGAGTACGCGATCCGACAAATAGGCGCGCCTGCCGCGAAAATCGACGGCTCCGAGCTCTGCTCTCTGCGGAAAAGTCCACTCCGCATTAAATTTACCGTATCCGGCCTGGCAGGACTTCCTCGGCAACCCCGCCCTCACCAAGGCGCTCCTCAGCCGCCTCCGCGAACGCTGCCACACCGTCGTTATCGATGGGCCGTGCCTGCGGCCGCAGACCGGTTGAACGTACCAGAGCCCCCGGACTCCGTTCACCACATCACCGGTGCACATACCGCGGTGGGCGCCGTCCTCCCATCGCCCATCAATGCCGCGCAGAATCGTGCGCGCTATCCCGTCACCCCACAGGGCTCATCCTGCCAAGCAGACCCGGGCTCTTTTTGCCGAGCCGCGCAGGGCTCCGGGTTCATCCCTGCAACGGACCTGGGATTGCTGGCGCCGAACTCCGCCTCCGAGGATTCCCTCCGTGACCAGGCCGACCTTCCCGCCCGTTGCAGGCGGAAACGGCACTTACGCTCGTGCCCATTCATCTGCAAGCCGGCTCCTCCTCCCGGACCCGCGCGCGGCCGCCCTTGCGGTCTTCGCGACACACGATTATCGTTCACCGAGTGCGTGAACCAGAGACTCGCGCAGCACGGGCTCGCACCGTCCACGCTCCCTGCCAAGGCACTCAAGGACGTCCACCCCGCAGGCTCGAGCTGCGGGTGCTCCTCAACGGCGCAGACGTACCCAACGATGCGAAGCACGTGGAGCGCGCGCTGCGGCTGGTTTCCAGGGTCTTCGGCGGGGCCGGACGTCCGATAGTCTTTCGACCCGACGTCGGGATCCCCTGTTCTACGACCTATGATCCATCGGATCGCGCCCGACCCCGCGCCTCACGCAACAGACGACGCAACACCTTTCCGGAGGGGTTTCGCGGCAACTGATCGACAAACTCGATCGAGCGCGGGACCTTATAACCGGCAATCCGAGTGCGCGTCCAGGCGATGATGCTCTGCGGATCAGGCTCGATGCCTGTCCGCGGCACGATCACAGCGTGGACGGTTTCTCC
>JAJZLX010000250.1 GCA_021850555.1 Pseudomonadota bacterium
CCGACCCGGCACCTGGGACCGGCCGCAGTCGGGTTCGAGCGGCGCACCGGCGAGGCGAGCGAGCGCCGGAAATCCTGGCAGATCGAGGCGGACGCCTCGGCACGCATCGCCGCGGCGGTGGCCAAGGCCCCGGAGGTGCGTGACCTGGCGCGTCAGGAGATCGCTATCGACACCGATCTGGGCGCTGCGCTCAAAGAACGCGAGCGCGAGCGCGCGGCTCAGACCGTCGCGCGGCAAAGGCCGCAGCCCGCGATCAACCCAACCGCGAGCCGCCAAGCCGAAAAACCGGAGGCCCCCGGCGCGTCCCGCGCCCCGGAACGGCAGCGTCCCGCCGCCGACCTGGCGGTGCTCACCCGAGAGCGTGACGCCCTGGTTGCGACGCGCGATCAGCAGCGCGGGGAAGCCGTGCGCGGGGCGTTTCGCGATCAGTCCGAGGAATGGGAGTCCCACCGTGCGGCAGAGAAGGCCAAGGGGTTTTTCACGCGCAACCGCGAGGTGGTGCTGTACCTACCGAGCGGCGAGGACCTGCGGGAGGCGCTCGGTGCGGTGGAGCGCAGCCAGCGGCGGGGCAAGGTCAGCGCCGCCAATCCGGAGCACGGCGGGCACTACATCGAGTTGGCGGACGGCAGCTATTTGCGCACGCGCACCGAGCAGGGCGAGCAACTGCGTCAGTACCCGCGCCCCGAGGTGGCCGAGTGGGCGGCCGAACACTTGCAGGCCGGCGTGGATCGGGTGACGAGCGCTCGGCAGCAGGTGCTCGACCGACATCAGCCGCAGATCGACGCGATGGAGCGGCAGATCGCCCAGGAGCGCCAGGCGCGGGACCGAGCCGAATATCTGCGGCAGCAGCAGGACTGGCAGCAACGCCAGGAGCGGCTACGCCGCGAGGCCGAGCTGGCGCGCGAGCGCGAGATCGACAAACAACTAGCGAAGTCCCTCGAGGAACTGAAGCGCCAGGGCTACGACGTGGACCAGCCCGGCTTCAGCGCTGGGCTGCGAGCGGAGCTCGTGAAACAGCGCGACGCGGCGGAGCGAGCCGCGCAGGAGGCCGAGCGTGACAACGGGTTGGATTACAGCCGCTGAGACCTAACATCGACCGCGCAGGATCGCCCTGGCGCGGCGATCAGGCAGGGGGGGCTACCTCACTACCCCTGGATTTCGCTTCAACGTCGGTGCTCGCGCTCGTAGTGCTCATGGAGCTGCGCCTGGATCGCCTCGCGCTCGGCCGGCGAGGTCGCCCGCCGCTTTGCAACCAGCAGTTCATTGCGCCGCTCAGCCCACCGAGTCCGGTGGATCTCTGGCAAGAACGTCTCGTCGATCTGTTTGCGCAGCGCCGAGCGAATCCGGTTGTTGTTCATGGCTGGTCTGTCAGCTCCAGCCGCTTCTCAATGCGCTCGATGCGCCTTGCGAGGCGGTCCATGCGCGCCTCCTGCTCGACCTGGGTTTCCTCGGCGTGTGCCGAGTCACGGCGGAGGCCGACGATGGATGCTTCGATGCGTCCGAGCCGTTGCATCAGCTCGTCGAAGCGCTCGTCGTGCCTGTCCAGCTTGGCGCGGATCGCGCGCAGCATCTCAAGCACCAGGTTTTCGGACTCAGCCACGTGAGATCTCCACTTGCTTCGATCGCGCAGCCTCGATAAGCCTTTTTTCCTGCGGCGTCACGCGCAGCAGCATCGTGTCATCGCCACGTTCCCGCCGCGCTCGACGTGCCAACCCCCGTGCAGCGTCCGATGACGACGCGCCGACGCGCCGAGCAACCTCGGCCCACTCTAAGCCCTCGGCCCGTAGCCGTGCGGCCTCAGCACGACGGGCGGCCTGCTCGGCCAGCCATTGAGCGCGGGGGATCGCTGCCCACCGTTTCACCGTGCGCACGCTGCGCCCAACCTTTGCCGCGACATCTGCGGCTTTTGGCCTCTTGCGAGTCTTAACCTTCACCGCGATAGTCCCGTCGAACAACCTCAATCAGTGATGCGGCACGAGTGCGTCGCGCCGCACCAGATTTCCGCCCCTTCCAACTCTGCCGCGCGCGGAACGCCGCCAGGGCGGTGGGGTCGCGCTGCCAAACCCACTTGGCCACTGATCGGGCTATGTGGTTGGTCTCGCGCGGATCGAGCGGGCGGCGAAAGTCCGCGTTGTGTGTGAGCGCGTGTTGGTAGCACTCGTTTTGCCACGCCAGGAATGCACCCGGTGCGCAGCGGCCCTCGCCGCGATACAACCGAATCGCCGAATAGGCCCACACCCGCAGCCCATCAAACAGCATGCAGTTTCGGCCGAGGCCGATCTCACCGGCCTTGGTGCCGCGCTTGGGCAGGTGCCGGCGCAGATCCACATGGTCCGCGAGCTTCGACAGCTCATAGAGCGCACCGCTCGTGCGCGTGTCCCACACCGGGTGGCGTGGGTTCTTCGTGATGAGGCCGGAATAACCCGGATCACCACGCACTGCGGCGCGGATGCCGCCCTCGACAGCGGCCAGATACCGGACCGGTCCCTCGTGCAGGCCCTCGGCATCGACCAGGACCGGGGCCGAGAGGCCCCAGACCAGGTGCGCGTGATCGTTCACCCGGTTGCGGCTGATCCAGGTCGGGATCGGCAGCACATCGAGCCACGCGCCGGCAGCGCCCGCGTAGTCGCAATCGAAGATCGACCAGCAGCGCAGGTGCGGGGGATTCGCCTGGATGTACTGCCGCTCCAGCGCTTGCCGCAGCGAGCGGATCGCCAGCCCCCGGCCCAGGTCATCGGTGCAGTACGGCCGGCTGGGCCAGCGGCTCTCGTCGATCCAGTCCAGGGTGTTCCGATCCATGGGCTTCCCTTATACGCCGCAACTACTCGGCGAACAAGTGTGCCATGAACCTAAATCAGGTAACAGCGCCCCGGGGGGCGTCCTCTCTCCGGCAGGAGGCTGTAAGCCGGAAGCCGAAGTGGAGGCCCGGCGAGGCCCGAGGCAGGAGCCGATGGGCCGAAGCGGGCAGACCGGCCTGGAGCCGGTCCGGGTGCCAGGGAAGGCGAGGCTTGGGCAGGGTGAGGCCCTGCATTCTGGCGCAGGCGGGGAGAGGATCGGGTCTGCTCTTCGTTTTTGCCGGTGGCAAAAACATGGCTTGCTACTCTCTGCCCGTGGTGGTGGTGTAGACATGATGTGGTACACGAAATCGCACACCTTGTGGCCTATTGGGACGGCCACTTCGTGCGATTTACAGTGTCATTTACAGTGTCGTTGGATAGGCCACGAACACCGACACGGCACCGTCAGGTGCCGCCGTGGACACCGCCATAGATACCGTCAGGGGCGTGGCTACCTGTTTGCGTGGCCCGTCTCGATCCAGGGCCAGCCTGAGACGCCCTCCTCGGCCAGGGCCGCGCGAACCTGCTCAGCGGCGGCGAGCATGGTGCTGGTCTGCTCGTCCCGCACTTCCTTGGGCAGATGCGGATACAGGTAGCCGGAGGCGTCGCTGTGCGTGATTTTCTCGCACAGTCGAAGGAGCGCCGCCGCGCGGTCCGCGTCGAGTTCGAGCGTGATTCTCACCACAGCTCACCCCTTCGGCGGCAGATCAAATAACGCCCGATCATCCGCTCGGGTGAGGTACTGATCGAGCGCGGCGGTGATCTTGCCTCGCGCGTCGGCGTCGGCGCGCATCTTTTCGAGATAGAACGCACCGATCAGGATTTTTCGCCGGGTGTCCCGCTTGCGCTCGGCCTGGGCGAGGCGGGCTTCCGCCTTGGCCTTCTTCGCCTTCACCTGGGACAGCCGCTTTTGCAGGGCGGCGATTTTCGCGTCGTAGTCGTTCGGCATGGCTTCCTCCTTGGCGTAGAATATCAGCTCATCAGGCCGGAATGGTGAGGCGCGTCACGAAGACCCGAAGCGAGCGAAAGCGAGAGAAGGGCGCACTTTAGCATTGCCCCTTCGAGTCAATGCGTGCGCAGGGGCTTCGCCCCTTGACCCCGAGAGCCGGGGCAGCGGCCCGCCCGCTTACGCGGACGGTCCTCGGCCCGGCAAGAGCGAGAGTAAGAGCGGTGGCGATTTATCACTTGTCGGCAAAGTCGGTCGGGCGCAGTGGCGGGCGTAGCGCCACGGGCGCTGCCGCCTACCGCGCGGGCGAGCGCATCACCGATGAGCGCACGGGTGAAGTCTTCGACTACACCCGCAAGGGCGGGATCGCGTCGGCCGAGATCGTGATGCCGGCCGGCGGCGATTGGCAGCCGAGTCGCGAGCAGCTCTGGAACGCAGCCGAAGCGGCCGAGCGGCGCAAGGACGCCAAGGTTGCCCGGGAGTTCGAGATCGCACTGCCGGCGGAGCTGTCCGCCGAAGAGCGCCGGGCGCTGGCGCATGAGTTCGCGCAGGAGGTCGCCGACCGGTACCGGGTGGCGGCGGATGTGTGCATCCATGAGCCGCACCGGGCCGGCGATGAGCGCAACCACCATGCGCACATCCTCGTCACCACCCGCGAGATCGACGGCCAGGCGCTCGGGGCCAAGACTCGCGTCCTCGACTCGCCAAAGACCAGCGGCGCGGAGATCGCGGCGCTGCGGGAGCGGTGGGCCGAGATGCAGAACGCGGCGCTGGAGCGCTCAGGCGAGCGGCAGCGCGTCGATCACCGCACCCTGGAGGCGCAGGGCATCGAGCGGATGCCGACCCGGCACCTGGGACCGGCCGCAGTCGGGTTCGAGCGGCGCACCGGCGAGGCGAGCGAGCGCCGGAAATCCTGGCAGATCGAGGCGGACGCCTCGGCACGCATCGCCGCGGCGGTGGCCAAGG
>JAJZLX010000297.1 GCA_021850555.1 Pseudomonadota bacterium
CAGAACGCGCACTGGCTTTCGGATACCGTCGCCGGAGCCGCCCTCGGCATGGCCACCGCGCACTTCGTCATGGACCGCAGCTCCCAGCGCCGGCATGAGCAGATGGCCGTGTCGGTGGTGCCCGTGCGCGACGGACTGATGCTCGCCTGCGCCGCCGAGTTCAACTGAGGCCGGTCACGGGGCTCGAGACGCCCACCGCCGCAGGCGGCGGACGGCGCGTGTTGCGCGCATGACCGGGGTCGCTACGGAATCCGGCGCGCATCACCCTCAAGCCATCGCACCTCCCCCTCGCAGGGATCGGGATTGCGCCAGGGCGACTCACCCCGGCCGAGGGTGCGCATGAGGGCGAAGGCGCGGATCTCACAGCCCGGAAACGCCTCGCGAAGCCGCGCCGCGGCGGCAAGCAGGGTGCGCCCGCGCGTGACGACATCATCGATGAGCACCAGGCGAGGAGCCGAACCCGAGCCCCGGATTCGGCTCCCGTCGAGACCTCGGAGTGAGCCGTCCGAGGGCCTCACCTGCCTGCCTTCGGCGCATCCGCCGAGTCTCGCCTCCTCGCGCTCCACGACAAACGACGCGTAGTGCTCGAGCACCGAAGGGCGCTCCCCGGCCGCCGCAAACGCCGATTTCCTGACGGGATGGCGGCGCCGCAGGCAGGGCCGCACGGAGCAGGCGAGGCCCATGTCCTTCAGGCACCACGCCAGCCGCTCCCCCACCCAGGGCGCGCCGGTCCGTGGGCTGCTTCCAGGCACGGGCACCAGCGTCACGTCCCGGCCGAAGAGCGCGGCGAAATGCCCGTTGGCCGCGTGCTCCCGCCACACCTGCACGGCGAAGTGGGCCAACCAGCGCGCATCGGCCTCCTTCAGGCGTGCGCACATCTCGTGCGCCGCTTCCCAAAGCGGCCCGTCTCCGAAGGGGGCATAGGCATAGCAGCTCGCAAAGCTCACCGGCGCAGGCGCCGGCGCGCGGCTGTCCCTTGCGCTGCAGTCAGAGTGAGTGGTCGGGGTCGGGGCCGAGGGAGTGCTGTCCCAACGAGCTCTCCGGCGAGGAGTCCCGGTCGCGGCCCGCTGTGATCTGCCCGCCGCGACTTTCCCCCTCCTTCGCCCTGAGGCTGCGCCAGGCCTCGATGGCCTGTCGACGAAGGTCCTCGGCGCCCCGAGGCGCTTGCCGGCCGTCCGCCGCGCCGGCCGGCCGGCCCTGCGCGGCACGATAGCCGAGCCAGTCCCTTACCGCCTGCCGGCGGCGCGCTTCGGGGTCCCGCGGCGCCGGCTCGGGTGCTTGCTCTGCCGCCACCGGCGCCGCCGCAGCCGCCCTCGGCTCTTCCCGTTGTGCGGGGGCGGTCCGTTCCTCGAAAGCGCTCCGGGCAGCGCCCTCCTCCCCCGGGCCTCGCTCCGGCGCCGACTGTCGCAGTGCGAGTCTCTCGCGGTATCGCTCGAAGAGCCGCTCGGCGACCTCGCTGCGCTCGCCTCTTCTCAGCGCGGCAACAGCGGCGACCGGCAGATTCGGACGCGGCTCGCGGTCGATCCCCCGCTCGGCGAGGCTGCGGTGGTCGATGCGCTCAGGAAGCTGCGCATGGTGCAATGCCTCGTTGGCGAGCTCCGCCCAGCGCTCCCGCAGCGCCTTGAACTGTTGCCTCGAGGGAGGCAGGCCCAGCTCTGCCCGTACCGTGCCCTGCATGTCGAGGCCGGTCTTGGCGCCAAGCCCCTCCGGCGTGACTTCACGCGTGGTGGTCAGCAGGTGCGCGTGAAAGTTGCGTGGATCACCGTACGGCCGCGGCGCGTGCACCGCCAGATCCACCGCCACGTTGTACCGGTCCGCGATCTCCCGAGAGAATGCTCTCGCCAGAGCCACGCGCTCATCGCCCGAGAGCTCCGCGGGCAACGCCACCATGTACTCTCGGGCCACCCGCGAGTTGCGCTGACGCTCCGAGCGTTCCGCGGCGTGCCATAACGCCGAACGGTCGCGGGCCCAGTCCATCACGCCACCGGTGCCCTCGAGTCCCGAGGGCAGCAGGATTTCCTTGTGCAGCACGTCCTGGCGCTTGCGGTGGTCGTAGACCACCCCGGTGCGCTCGTCGCGGATCGACTCTCCGGCCCGATACGCGGCCGATGCCAATGCGTTGCGGCCCTGCGCACGCGTCACGGTCTTGATCTGCATGTGGAAGATGGCCATGTGCGAGCGCTCGCCGCAGCCTGCCAGCCTTCGCTCAGGATGCGCATCCGAAGCGCACGTTGAGCCAGACCGGCGATCCTGCCGTCTTCAGATAACCGGTGAAGTCGGGCAGCTGCTCGATCTGGGAGGCCAGCACGGCCGCCTCGATCACCTGCTGCTCGCTCACGTGCAGCGAGCGGCGGGCCCCGCGCGTTTCCGGGCCGAGCCCGCCCATGCGGTCGCGGCCCCTCGAGCTCAAGCGGCGCACCACCTGGTGCTCGCCGATCAGGCGGGAGGCGAACTGGGCGGTGCCGCCGCGCTCGCTCGCCGAGCACCTGAGAATCAGGGTGTTGCCGCAGTTCTCCACGATCGTCTGCGCCTCGCCCGGTCCGTACGTGGCAGACACCTGGGCAAGCGACTGGAACCCGAGCACACAACGCCCGCCGAACTTGCGCAGCCGCGCGAGCGCGTCCTTCAGGCCATCGATCGCCCCAAGCGCATCGAGCTCATCGACGACGAACCACAGCCGCCGGTCCCCCTCCACGCTCATGGTCTCGAACACCGCAAGGCGCACCCAAGCGGCAATGACGGCGCGCAGCGCCGCGATCTGTCCGGCCTGATAAGGCAGAAACAACACCCCGCGCCCCTCCCTCACCCAGTTGCGGACGGAAAAGGCGCGCGAGCGCTGCGAGCCCACGTGCTCGAGCGCCGCGGCGCTCGAGGCGGCCACCGAGCGGATGGAGCCGAACATGCGGGCGTTCTCCGGCTCGAGGAACGGCTGCGCCGGGGTTGCGCACACGATGGAGCGCAGCTCGGCGCTGTCGGCAACGGCGATGAGCCGCCACAGCTCGGCGGCATCGCGGTGCCCCTCGTGACAGCGCCTGAGCAACGCGGTGAGAAAGGTGCGCGCGTAGCCGCGCCACTCGCGTCCCGAGGCATCCTCGGTTGACGGGATCAGGCTCCCGGCGAGCTGCTCGGCATCGCCCGGCGCAAGAATCTCAGCGAACGGATCCCACCTCACCGAGCCCGCCTCGAAGGGGTTGAGCAGGACATCGCCGCGCAAGGGACTGAAGAAGCGCGCCCGGTAGCCGCCGTGCGGATCGGCGATGACGGCACGGTCGCCGCGCGCGAGCGCTGCGCCAAGCAGCTCTCGGATGGCGGTGGACTTGCCGGTCCCGGTGGTCCCGATCAGCTTGAAATGCTTGGTCTCCTCGGAGGCATCGATGGCGATGCCGGCCAGAGTCACGACGGGCGCTCCCCGGCGCTTGAGGCGCGCGCCGCGCCGCTGGGCCCGGCGCCCATCGATGATACGGGTGCCGCGCCGGTGCTCATCCGATGGCCTCGAGCGCCGCGCGAGCAGCAGCAGGGCCGGCAACAGCACCGCGAGCAGCCCCGCAAGGCCTGCGCGCGCGGCAGATGGACTGAAGTGACGTACCCACGGAGCCACGGTCAGCGTCCCTTCACCAGAAGAAAATCGCCATCCGTCCCATACTCGGGCCCCTTGCGATCGACCCGTACGCAGAGCCTGCCGCGCGCGCCGCACCGTCTCAGTTGCACCCGTCCGCCGTATTGCTCGAGGCGGGAAATGTCGGCGGCGAGGGCATTGCGGCGCGCCCGCAGTGCCGCGATCTCGCCCTGCGAGGGCAGCAGCCGCCACATCGTCCCCGCGCCCAGGGCCGCGCTGATGAGGGTAACCGCCACGGTCCAGGACAACACCCGCAGGTCCGCCGCATGTTTCAAGCGCCGCAGCGCCTGTGCGGCCTGCGTCGTCTCCTCGAACAGGCCCGCGATCGCCTCGGTCAGCGTGTGGCGTATCTCATCGCGCACGACGGCATCGAGATCGCGCAGATGCGCCTGCAGCCGCTCGAGACACTCCTCCCCGAGCCGCTGCTGCGCCTGGGCCGCCTCCATCAACAGCCCCGCGCGCATGGCAAGGTCCGCCTCCGGCGCCTCAGCCATGCTCCCAATCCCCGGCACCGCGCATCGCCTGTCGTGCCTCAGGCTCCAACACCCTGGCCGGCCCCTCGTGCTCACTCCCCGCCCGCTCGGCAAGCTCCGCTCCTCGCGCCGCGATCGCCGCCGGCCGGGCCCGGGCGGTGGCGGGGGCCTGCACCTCGCGCCCCGGCACGCGCAACGCCACGCGCCGCCAATCGGCTGAAGAGGCGAGTTTGAGATACCCGGCAAGATCGGCGAGCCGCTCGATCTCGGAGGCCATCACCGCAGGCTCGACCTGCCGGTGCTCCGAATCGGTGACCGAGGCGCGCCAGTCCCCCGGGCGCTTGGACTTCGAGCGCGTGAGGCGCACCACCTCCCGCTCGCCGATCAGCCGGGATGCGAACCGGGAGGTGCCGCCGTGCTCGCTGGCCGAGCAGCGCAGGATCAGCGTGTTGCCGCAGTTCTCCACGATAGTCTGAGCCTCCCCTGCTCCGTAGGTGGAGGACACCTGCGCGATCGACTGCAGGCCCAGCACGCAGCGCCCGCCGAACTTGCGCAGCCGCGCGAGCGCATCCTTCAGCCCGTCGATCGCCCCGAGCGCATCGAGCTCATCGGCCACGAACCACAGCGGCCGCCCGCCCTCGGGCCCGTTCATGGCCTCGA
>JAJZLX010000402.1 GCA_021850555.1 Pseudomonadota bacterium
CTTCCGGTGCTGGTGTGGATTCCAGGCGGAGGCTTCATCGGCGGCTCCGGCTCGGTGCCAGTTTACGACGGACGGAACCTCGCCGAGCATGGGATCGTCGTGGTGACCCTCAACTACCGTCTTGGCCCATTCGGGTTCCTCACGACCGCAGCGCTCGCGGCCGAGGCTCAGCGCGCCGACCAACCGGCCGGCAACTACGGATTGCAGGACGTGATCGCCGCATTGCGATGGGTACGCGCCAATATCGGCGCGTTTGGCGGCAATCCGCGGGCAGTCACCGTCGCGGGCCAGTCAGCCGGGGCCATCTCGGTGCAGGATCTGCTGGTCTCTCCGATGGCAACGGGACTCTTTCAGCGGGCGATCGCCGAGAGCGGCCTGCCAACGACCGTTCCAACAGTTTACCTCGCGCAGGCGGAGCAAACTGGCCTGGCGTTCATGCGCTCACATAACGTCAGGACGCTTGGCCAACTTCGCGCCCTGCCCCCCCAGGCGATCGAGCCTGACAGTGCGTTCATGTCGGGGCCGCAATTTTTCCCCATCATCGATGGACGGCTCGTGCCGGACGGCGTCGATCATCTGCTCGCCGAAGGCCGCTCCCAGGACGTTCCGGTGCTGATCGGCATGAATGCAAACGAGCGTTCGGCGTCCTCACCGCTGGTCTCGACCTTGAGCGGGCAGCAATGGCGAGCGTTTCTGCACAAGAATTTCGGCGCCATGGGGCCGAAGTTTGCCCGACTCTACCCGGCAAATACTGCCCGCCAACGGGCTCTGGCGAAGCAGGCCCTGCAGTGCGACTTGGGCCGCGCCGCTCTGTACCACTGGGCTCAGCTCTGGCTCGCGCATGCGCAAAAGCCCGTCTATGCCTATTTATGGACGCATGCCGAGCCCGGGCCGCAGTCGGCGAAGTGGGGCGCCTTCCACTCCTCCGAAATCCCGTACGTATTCCAGACGCTCGATCGATCACCGGACCGGTCATTCACGGCGCTCGATCGCGCCATTGCGGCACACATGTCCGCCTATTGGGTCAATTTCGTGAGAACCGGTGATCCCAATGGCGTGGGTCTTCCACATTGGCCGCAGCTGGCAGGTCCGCAAGGGCCGCTCATGCGACTTGGGGCGCACATGCAGCCGCTGCCCATGTTGCGCCCTGCAGTGCTGAGCGACATGCAGGCGTTCAGGGCGCAAGGTGGCAAAACCGGGCTGTTTTGACACATCGGGGAAGCTCAGTGGCCGCCGCATTCCAATCGCATGCCGCGCATCTGCGGGGTTGGGCCGACTTCCCGCCGCTTGCGGTCGCGTATGGTCTGAATGTATGCGCGACACGCCGGGAGGCGTGGTCCCTCGCGTTCCCGGCGGCCCAGGTTGCGCTCAGCACCGCTCGCTCCCCGGCATGCACCCCCGCATGCGCACCTGCGCAGAACGCGACGCCTCGCCGGCGGCCGGCGTGCGTGCGATCCGGTGCGTCCGCCGAGCCCCCTAGCAATGTCGCTTCGTGGCCCCGGTTTCCACAGTCATCCGGTTGCATCTGTAATCGTTTGCAGTAAGATCGTCCACCCTTACCTCGGCGTGAAGGCATCCGTGGCGCTGTTCGAGTTTTTCCCCGGGAATTACGTCTGGAATCTGTCAGTCGCGATCGCACTCGCCAGCGGGGCGGAGCCAGGCGAGATCTTCGAGATGTGCCAGCCGCTAAAAAATGCGGCGGCCCGAGGCGAGGACGCGGGGACAGCACAGTTTCTTGCGGCCTGGGTTGCGATGGCCGAAAAGTTGATCGGTTTGGCCGCGGACGATGAGGCCCGCGGACGCGCATATTCCGCCGCGCACAAGCTGCAAAGGGCCGCGCTTTACCTGCTCAATGCGGAGCGTATGCAGGGCCACGGTCACCCGGGTCGGGCTGAAACGTACGCGAAGGCGCAACAGAGCTTCCGCCGCTGCATCGGACTCGGTAACGAAAACTGCGAGCGACGCGTAATCCCCTACCGCAACAGCTCCATCCCCGCACTCCTGACGCGAGCCGATCGGCCAAGCGAGGATTGCCGTCCCGGTCCTTGCGTGTTGTTTGTCAACGGCTTGGATAGCTGCAAGGAACTCCTCTACTGGTCGCGGCTGCCGCACGCGCTCGCGCAGCGCGGTATCTCGACGCTGTGCGTCGACCAGCCGGGAAGCGGCGAGGCATTACGCCTCAACGGCTTGCATGCGACCTATGAAGCCGAGCAATGGGCCACACCCTGCTACGAATGGCTGGCTGACCGTCCGGACATCGATCCGGCGCGCATCGGCATGACCGGCATCTCTCTCGGGGGCTACTTCGTTCCACGCGCCATGGCCTTTGAGCGACGTTTCGCGAGCGGCGCCGTTTGGGGCGCAAATCACGACTGGGCTCAAGTGCAGCGCCGGCGGCTGCAACGCGAGGGGGAGAATCCCGTTCCGCATTATTGGCACCACGTCATGTGGGTATTTGGTGCCCATGATATGCAAGATTTTCTCGAGAAGTCCGCCGGCATGCACCTCGATGGCGTCCTTGAGCGCATCAAGGTGCCGTTTCTCGTGACCCACGGTGAGCATGACCGGCAGATCCCCCTGAGCCATGCCCGGCAGACGTTCGAGCAGCTCACCGGGAGCCCTCGGCGGGAACTGAAGATATTCACCGCTCGCGAGGGCGGGGTCGAGCATGTCGGCGCGGACAACATGTCGTTCGGCCGTGACTACATTGCCGATTGGTTCGCAGAGACTCTCGGAGGTCATACAGCATGAGCGCAGGCCGTTTCCGCCGCATTGTCACCGGCCACGACGCCAACGGTAAATCGACGATCGTCGAGGACGGCCCGCCACCGCGAACAAGGCGGATCGGCGGCGATGAAGGGCCGATCTTCTACGAGATCTGGAGCACACGTGAGAGTCCGGCGCCGATCGGGCGCGTGTGCAGCGAGCCGGCGGAAGACGGCATCGTGTTGGCGCCGCCCGCACGGGGCACTCGGATTCGCATTCTCGACATTCCACCGGAAGGCGCCACCCTCGCCGGGCGAACAACCGCGGAGGGCCGAGCGCATTTTGCCGAGATAGGCGCGGCGGATGCGCACGTCGCCGCGCCCTCACGCCATCCCCACATGCACCGCACGCGATCGATCGACTACGGCATCGTCCTCGAAGGCGAGATCACGCTCCTGCTCGATGAGGGTGAGACCGTCGTTCGAGCCGGCGATGTGGTGGTGCAATGCGGAACCAGCCACGGCTGGGCCAACCGCTCCGGAGGCAACTGCCGCATCGCCTTCATCCTGGTCGATGGGCGTTTTGACGATGAACTACAAGGTGACTTCAAATGAACATCGTGGGTCTTGACTGCTTGCGCTTCGGCGTTGAAGACATCGCGTCATCCATGCGGTATCTCACCGACTACGGACTGCATCCGGTGGACACAGGGGACGCGGGCGGGCAGTTCGAAGCGATGGACGGCACCTGCGTCGAGATACGCGCCGCCGCCGATGCCGCACTACCGGCACAGATGGCACCCGGGTGCAAGCTGCGCCAGACCGTCTACGGTGTCGCCAGTGAGCGGGAGCTTGACCGGATCGCGAACGAGCTTGCGAAGGATCGCGAGGTCGCTCGCAACGCCGATGGCGCCGTGGAGTGCGCGGATGACATGGGCTTCGCGCTTAGCTTTCAAAAGACGGTGCGACGTCCGTACCAGGCTCGCGCGGAACTCATCAACTCGCCAGGGGCCGCTGCACACCGCGCCGTCAACCAGACTGCGGCCGACTCGAGCGCCGTAATCGTCCCACGCACCCTCTCACACGTCGTGTATTTCGTACCCGACGTCGCGAAAGCCGAGGCGTTCTACGTCGATCGCCTAGGTTTCCGCGTCAGCGACCGCTTCCTCGGTGTCGGTCCGTTCCTGCGACCGGCTGGCAGCCCGGACCATCACGCGCTCTTTCTCATCCAGACTCCCGCCGCTATGAAGGGCGTCGAGCACTTCACGTTTCACCTGGGAGGCCCGACCGAAGTTCTGCTTGCCGGCAAACGCTTCACCGAGCGCGGTCACAGGACGTTCTGGGGACCGGGCCGGCACATCTTCGGCTCCAATTGGTTCTGGTATTTCGAGAGTCCGTTGAATTGCCACGTCGAATATGACGCCGACATGGACCTTCACGATGATCGATGGAAGCCTCGCGAGGCTCCGCTCACTGCCGATGCTTCGCAGATATTTCTGTTCCAGTACCGTGCGCCTTGGGCACCAGTCGGGCCACCACCTAAAGGCTGATGAGTCGGATCGAGGGGCAGCACATGGCAAGCCTATCCAAAGTGCTCATTGTCGGCGGCGGCTTCTCCGGCATGTCCGCTGCCATTCAGTTGCGCAAGCAGAACATCGAGGTCGACTTGGTCGAGATCGACGCCGGTTGGCGCTCATACGGTGCGGGCATCACGATCAACGGTGCCACGCTGCGGGCCTTCGGCACGATAGGCATACTGCCCCGGATACAGGCCGAGGGGTGTTGTACGGACGGGGTGGATTTGTTCACGGCGGAAGGGCACAAAATCGCTGAATTTCCGACACCTCGCCTCGCCGGACCGGACGTGCCGGGCGGCGCAGGCATCATGCGTCCGGTGCTGGCGCGGATCCTGGCGGATGCCACCCGCGCATCCGGCACTCTGGTGCGCCTCGGCTGCACCTTCGAGTCAATCCATTTAAGCCATGATTCGGTCGAGGTGTGCTGCACCGACGGCCGGAGGAGCCGGTACGAGCTGCTT
>JAJZLX010000213.1 GCA_021850555.1 Pseudomonadota bacterium
GAGCGGAATCGAACCGCTGTACGCGGCTTTGCAGGCCGCTCGGCTTACATATAATCAGAGACTTGCGTGCATTTTGCCACACTTTGACACCCGCCCCAATCATTTGCGCTGAATGAAACGCGGCCGGCGGAGACTCTGTTGATCGGCGCTCCGACGCCCCTGAGCGCCTGTAATCCCGCAGGCACCGTGGTTCGACGGGGCGCGGCAAGGGCTGGCACTCGGCATGGGAAGCGCCAGAGGGCGTCTCCCGCGAGACGTCACGGTCCGGCGCGGCGGCCGACTGAAGGTCCCGCGAGGAGCCCACGCTCGGGTAATGGGCGATCAGTCATGCGCGCCAGCGCAGAGCTTAATCGTGCAGCTTCCGCCGGTATGAATCAACACACCGCAGGGCCGCGATGTGGCAGTGCGCGACTCGGGTCGGGAACCCACCCGAATGCTCGACTGTTGGCGACCGTCCAAATGGTTACTGCTCTATACGGAGCAGTCACGGTTTTGGATGCCCCCGACGCCGCAGGAGCCCGTCGATCAGGGGGGACGGCTCAGACAAGAAGTCGTGCGGATCCCGAGAGGCGCAGTGCGGGTTGCCGGAGAGGCGGCTGCGGGCGCCGCACCGATGGCACCCGCCGCCACGACCGGCCCGGTAGGCGCTCCGGTGGGCGATCCACCCGGCGGCTCGATCGACGCGGCCAGCCGGGCTGCCGGTCCCAAGCGGGCCACCAGACTTGCGCTCAGCGACAGCGTAACGGGCCCGTGCGCGGAAATTAGGCTAACGGCGATGGGCCGACCGCGCGGGGGGATCAGCCAAAGCTCGGGCTTTCGGCCGGACTGCATCGGCCGCGGAACCGCCGGCACCACGATCATGCGCGCCTTGCCGATGCCCATCGTCGCCGTTCACCCGACTTGGCCATTGGTCTCGGTAATCGTCGCGGCCATGTGGGGGCTGGGCGGGGCGGCAGGACGATGCATCACCAGGAAAATCAAGGCAGCGCAGGCCGCCGCGAGCAGCGACCCCGCGCCGAGCGTCAGCCAGTACCACAGGCGCAAGTTCTGCCAAAGGCCGCCGGCCGCCCTCTCTCCCTTGAACTCCAGGGCGGTCGCACGCTCGGTTATCTTGTGCTGCGATATCCAACGCCAGAGGCACGGAGGATAGGCGCGGTCGTCCCAACCGGCTGACGTTGAAAACTCACCACGCAAAGTCGGTGTCTCAAACCATGGAACCTTCCCAGATCAATCTGGGGTCGCTTTCCCCTCCAGGCATCGATCAACAAGATATCGGGTGCCAGAAAGATGCGACGATCTGATGTGCCGGGAGAGTCGAAGCACGCTACGACCGCTTGACCTAAATCTCACGGCCCAGGGCTGCGTTTTTCTGTGACTCGCGCACACTCAATTCGTTCAACACGTCCTTGAAAGTACGCGGTTTTTCCACCCCGTACCCTTGTGCGTACTGTACGCCGAGGTCACGCAATCGTTCTATGATCCGCTTGTTCTCGGCGTACTCTGCGACCGTACCAATACCGAGGTCCTGGGCGAGACTCACGATCGCGCGAACCATGGCAACCGACTGTGGATTGCTGAGAATGTCGGTGACGAAGCTGCCATCGATCTTGATGTGGTCGACGGGCAAGTTCGTCAGATTCTTCAGGGAATTGGTCCCCGTGCCGAAGTCATCGAGCGCAAAACGGCAACCCATGGCCCGCAATTCGCGAACGAAGTTTATGGCCTTGGCGAGATTGAGCACCGCGATGGTCTCAGTGATTTCGAAGGTGATCAGTGCGGGGGCAATTCGCGAACGGCGGATCAGCCGTTGGATTCGCTCGAGGAACATCGCATCCGTCAGAGAAGGACCCGTGATGTTAATCGACAATGAGACGTTTGCCGCGAGCAGCGCCGAGCGGTGAGGAGCTGCCTCGGCAAGTGCGTGCTCAACGACCCACAAATCGAGCGCCGGTGCCAGCTGGCTGCGGTGCGCCGCGGCGAGCAGATCCGCGGGCGCCTGATCCTCGTTTGGCGAGCGCAGCAGCAGCTCGAAGCCCTCCGGGTCACGCTGTCCCTGCAGCGGCATGATCCGCTGCGCAACCAGGGTGAAGCGGTCATTCTGGAGCGCTTCCCGCAGCCGGATGACGGCGAGGGAGTCGGATCTGCGCCGGATCATCGAATCATCGTCGTCCTGGTAGATCTCGACGCCCCCGCGACCGTGGTCCTTGGCGCTCCGGCAGGCGAGATGGGCAAGCGCGAGCGCGCTCGGGAACTCGCGCGGCTGGATAAAGCAGGCAATACCGCAACTCAGGGACACCGGCTCGTTGCCCGCCGCGGGCGCGGGTGGCAGCCGTGCTGCCGCCCGCTGCAGAGCTCGGGCCGTGTCGGCAGCCGCCTCGGCGTCGACATTGGGCAGTGCGATTGCAAATTTGTCGCTCGAGACGCGCGCCGCCACGGCACAGGGCGCCAGATGCGGCTCCGCGAGAAGCTGCGCCACGCGAACGATGAGCGCGTCTCCGGCATCGAAACCTTGGGTGTCATTGACGATACCCAACCGGTCGACGCCGAGGAAGATGACACTGTGCGGGCCTGGCGGTTGAGGTGCCGCCTGTTCCCAGGATGCCACATGGATTTGCGCACTCGAGCGGGTGCGCAGGCCCGTCAGTACATCGAAGTCCGTCTCGAACATCGATGCGACGTGACGACCCAGGTGCTTCACCAACGACAGATCTCTTCGGGTAAATTCGGGCGCATCCTCCGGGCGCAGGAGCATTAGCGCGCCCGCCGGTACGCGCCCGTGCCCGTTCACCGGCACGGCGAGGAGTCTCACGGCCAACGGTGCGCCCCTCGCTGCTGCGCCCCTGTTCCAGGTAGTCGTCTTATTGACCACGAGGGGTCGATTCTTGTTCTGAACCCAGCTGAGTACCGGTGGTGCGAGACGCCGGAGTGCATCCTCAGCGCCATAGCCAGCCTCAGCGGTGCGGATAATTCGCAGGTGCCTCTCCGGCACCACGAGCGCGCCCAGCGCGCATTCCAGATGCGCCACCGAGGCGCCCACCAACTCCGCCAGTCGCTCGCCGCGATCAGAGTGAGGCTGAGATGTGCCTCGATTGGGACCGGGGGACGTGAGCTCATACAGCCACTCGAGGTCTCGAACCCCCTCGTGCGCCACGAATCCTCGAGTACTCTCTGCGGCGTACTGCGCCAGGTGATCCCCGACGCAGGCCAGCACCGGTTCGAGCCGCGCCTGCAGGGTCTCGACGGGCGGACACTCCCCGCCAGCGGCGACGTGAAAGACAATCAGACACACCCCCGCGACGGGAGATGCCGTTCGATTCGGTCCGCCGGTTCCGCTTGCCGCGTATAGAACGAAACTCGCTGCGCGTTCGGAAGCAGTGACTGGCAGCATGGCCCCGTTGGGGCGGCAGCCCGACCCGGTGGCAGCGGATGTGAGGACGGAGCGAACCTGCAGACGAACTTGCGCAGGAGGCACCGGCCCGTGGACTCTTAAGGGTCTGCCTCGGGCGTCGAAGAATGCCACCGTCCGAATGCCGGGAACAAGCCGCTCGATGACTTGGGCGTGCCAGCCGAGGAACTCGTATCCAGCCACCACGCGGTCGCTGCGCGCCATGAGCCCTCCTCTTTCCGACTCAGCGGAAACGAGCTTATCGCCCTGCTGGAGAATTGCGTTGCGAGATTCGTGGGCGCGCCAATGCGTGCTTGCGGGCGATTCCGATCACGCCACGCCACGCCGCGTGATCAAACGCTTCATCCGTACCCGTCCAAAGAATGATAAACCGCACTCTCGCGTCCAGATGCCGACAGACACACGTGACGTAGGACTCGCCCTGGCGCTGAGTTCGATTGGTCGCCTCAATCGCATCGCGTGCAAGATCCTTCAGGCATTCTCTCGACGGAAGAGTTTTGACACCGCTCGCGCGCAACTGTTCCTCGAGATAGCGCACGGCGGCCGTGAGCTTCGGGATACCTGAGTCCTCCGCCGCTCCGTCCGATCGGATCACGCAATGATTCCCCAGCGATTATTTTTGAGATTTTTGCGCACTAATTCCGATATCTGTGAGACCTGCGTCTCATTTTGGAGACATGCGGCACGTGCGGAACCCTGTCGTGCCTACTCTCCGAGGCATGAGGACTCACAATGCCGTTCGGCTGCCCGGCGCTCAAGCACGCCGAGCGATCCACGGGGTTTAGAGTCGCCGCTAACGAAAAGAGCGCTTACCGCGTTCTAAGACTGAAATGCCAACACAATGCTTCCCCTCACCCGAGGAACGTTAAACAATACCCTGCCCGTTACGCGCAGAAACTGGCGCGAGTCGCTCGTGTCGTTACGTTCAGCTCACTCCCGATCGCGAGCTCACAGCGCGTGATTACGTCAAATTCACGCCGCTCGCCGCTTGTCGGCTGTAGAGGGCCGTCGGTCGGGACCAATTTCTGCACGCGAGGGTTCGCTGAATAATATCCTGCGCGCCCTTGAACAACTGTCGTTCCATGTCGTGCACAATGTGCAGGCAAACGGGCGGGAAGCCC
The DNA here is from genome assembly GCA_021850555.1 of Pseudomonadota bacterium. The sequence continues at coordinate 4,528 of JAJZLX010000213.1, forward strand.
TCGATCGCTGGAGAATTGATCGTCATGAAACACTTCGCACGCACTATCCTGTTACGGCGCCATCTGCGCACCGCCGCTCTCGCGTTGCTCACTCTCCCATTGACGGCCTGCGGTGGGAGTAGTTCCTCATCTGCTCCGGCCACCATGAATCTCGGCGTCACCGACGGTCCGGTCGCCTCCGCGAGCGCGGTGGTCATC
>JAJZLX010000284.1 GCA_021850555.1 Pseudomonadota bacterium
GCCACGAGCTTCTCCGGGAGCTGCCGGACGCTCGCATCGGCAAAGGCCGGGGAGGGGGCCTCGCGCTTGTTCCACCAGCGCGAGAGCGAGCCCTGGGGGTCGGTGTCGATGAGCACCGCAGGCCCTGCACCGGCGCGCTCGATCGCGACGGCGAGGTGCGCCGCGAGGGTGGTCTTGCCGCTGCCTCCTTTCTGCGAAGCGAGCACCAGGGTGTGCATAGCGTGAAAAGCTCCTTAGCGGATTTGTAGAATAGCGGTTTTACGGAATTACGTCCAATTCGTGGCTCGCAGCAGCAACCTGCTGTACTCTACAGCACTTCATCTGGAGGGCGGATGGCGCAGCGAAAGAAGGCGAGGGGGCGAGCGGCGGCTGAAGCGCCGCGCTCGATCCGGGCATCGGTGAGCCTCAAGCCCGAGACCTACCGGACACTCGAAGCCCTCGCCCGGCAGAAGAAAGTCTCAACCGCCTGGGTGCTGCGCGATGCGGCGGAGAAGTACATCGCCGAGCAGTGGCCGCTGTTTGCAGCCACGGCCTCACCGACCGAAAGAGGAGGGAGCCGGTGATGCGCTGGGGGCGGGCGGTGAGTCTTGAACGGACCGCAGCGGAACCCCAGTGTACGGAGGAGCCCGTCGCACTTCTCGGCGCGGGGTTTGCCTTTGCGTCGCTCACGGCGCAGAATCGCCTTGCGACTGATAGAGTTGCCTCTGCGACTCGCTTTACGTCAGTTGCCTTCTTGCGCGGCCCGGGAAACCCCGGGCCGTTTTCATTTCTGCCGGTTGCCTGAAGCCATGTACCTGCTGTACCTGGACGAGTCAGGGAACGAGAACGATCCGAACGACCGGTATTTTGTGCTCGGGGGCCTCGCGCTTTTCGAGCGGCAGACGTTCTTCCTGACGCGCGACATCGAGGCGATCCAGGACAAGCATTTCCCGAATCACCCGCCGGTGCCGTTCCACGCCTCGGAGATTCGCGCAGGTCGCAATCTGTGGCGCCAGGTCGAGAAGGCGAAGCGCTCGCAGGTCCTCGCGGATCTGAGCGGCGCCATTCTGAGCAGCCCATCACGTGGCCGCTTCCTATTCGCCGCGGTGATCGAGAAGAGCCGCGATGTCTACGGCGAGACGGCCGTGGCGCGCGCCACCGAGGAGGTGTGCAAGCGCTTCGACCGACTGCTCCAGCGTCGCTACCAGCGCGACAACGACCCGCAGCGCGGCCTCATCATCTTTTCCGAAGGGCGCTTCGATGCCCGCGCGAAGATCTGGGTCAAAGACTTCCACCGCCGCGGCACCCAATGGGGCGCGATCACAAATCTTGCGGATATTCCGTATTTCGCCGCCTCGCACGAGTCCCGCCTCCTTCAGGCAGCGGACCTGGTGTCGCACGCGACCTGGCTGCTGTATGAGCGGCGCGATGCCAGCCTCTTTCGGGCGTTGCTGCCGGCGTTCGACACGGCGGACGGGAACATCCACGGCCTGGTGCACGTGCGCGCGAGCGCGGCCGTGTGCGATTGTCCGGCGTGCATCGGCGAGCATGAGGCGAGTCCGTGGCTGCAAGAGGGGCCGCGAGGGGAGGGCGGCTGATGGCACTTCATCCGAGCTTTCCGCAGTCTCCGTACGATGTCCTGCGACCAGCCGAGCGCTGGTTCCCGGCCGCCGAGGAATTGCGCGCCACGGCCTACGAGAAGCTTCTGCCGCCTCTCGTGGCGCGCATCCGCGAGGAAGTGGCCACTTGGCGCGAGGCGAACTACGCGGGCGCCTCGGCGACCTCGCGCGCGCTTCTGGCGTGGTGGTTCGACACCGGGCATCTGCTCGAGGAGGCGGACGGCACGCAGAGGGAGTTTCGCTATTACTTCGCGCAGCGGGAAGCCGTCGAGTCGGTGATCTGGCTCTACGACGTGAGGGGAGCCCGCGACAAGTTCGATTTGATGCGCTTTGACGCCTCGGGCGCCGTCTCGGCCAGCCTGTTCGATGAGGCCTGGCCGCGGTTCGTCGTGAAAATGGCGACCGGCGCCGGCAAGACCAAGGTGCTCTCGCTCCTCATCGCCTGGAGCTATTTTCACAAGCTCTACGAGCAGGACTCACCGCTCGCGCGCAATTTCCTGCTGATCGCGCCCAACATCATCGTGCTCGATCGGCTGCGGGCCGATTTCGATGGCCTGAAGATCTTCTTCAACGACCCCGTGTTGCCTGACAACGGCTATCAGGGCCAGAACTGGCGGGATGACTTTCAGCTTGCGCTCCACATTCAGGACAATGTGCGCGTCGTGCGCCCGGTCGGGAATCTCTTCCTCACCAACATCCACCGCGTGTATCTCGGCGAGACTCATGAGCCCTCGCTCGAGGACGAGGACCTCACGGACTATTTTCTGTCTCCGTTCGGGGATCGGCCGGTCGGCAAGACGACCGACAGTCATACGGATCTCGGGGAGATCATCCGCGAGATCGACGAGCTCGCCGTGTTCAACGACGAGGCCCACCATATCCACGACAGCCGCCTCGCCTGGTTCCAGTCCATCCAGGACATCCACCACCGCCTCCTGCAGAAGGACCTGAAGCTCGCCTTGCAGGTCGACGTCACGGCGACCCCGCGGAACGAGAGCGGCGCCATCTTCGTGCAGACGGTGAGCGACTATCCCCTGGTCGAAGCGATCGCCCAGAACGTCGTTAAGCATCCGGTACTGCCGGACGCCCCGAGTCGCGCCAAGCTCGCCGAGCACAAAAGTGCGCTGATTACCGAGCGTTTCGCCGACTACCTGCACCTCGGCGTCGAGGAATGGCGCAAGAGCTACGCGGAGCACGAGAAGCTCGGCAAGAAGGCGGTGCTTTTCGTCATGGTCGATGACACCCGCAACTGCGACGAGGTGGGGGCGTACCTCGAGCGGATCGCCCCGGAGCTACAGCGCGCCGTGCTGGTCATCCACACCAAGAAGAACGGCGAGATCTCGGAGGCCGCCTCGGGCCAGGACAAGAACGAGCTCGAGCGGCTGCGCAAGCAATCGAACGAGATCGATACCTGGAACTCGCGCTACAAGGCGATCGTCTCGGTCCTCATGCTGAAAGAGGGCTGGGATGTTCGCAATGTCACCGTGATTGTGGGCCTCAGAGCCTATGCCGCCAAGAGCGGAATCCTGCCCGAGCAGACGCTGGGTCGAGGCCTGCGGCGCATGTACTTCGGGAGCGACCAGCGCGAGACGGTCTCCGTCATGGGCACGCCGCTATTCATGGAGTTCGTTGAGTCGATCCAGAGCGAGGGCGTGACCTTTGACCGCGTGCCGATGGGCGGCGCCGGCGGCCGGGAGCGGCAGGATTCGGTCGTCGTCGAAGTGGAGGCCAACTCGCCTGAGAAGAATATCGACGAGCTCGATATCAGCGTCCCGCGCCTCACGCGCCGCTACAACCGCGAGTTCAAGGATCTCTCGGAGCTCCAGCCCGAGCACTTCGGCAACACGAAGCTTCCGGTGAAGCCATTCTCGCCCGAGGAAACGCGTGAGATTGTCTTCAAGAAGATGCTCGATTCCGAGGTGGATCACACGCTCACCCTCGAGGGCTCAGGCCCCGGGGACTACCGCTCGGTCGTCGCGTTCTTCACCCGCCAGCTCCTGAAGGACCTGCACCTGGTCGGCGGCTACGACCAGCTCTACCCCAAGGTCAAGACGTTCATGCGCGAGCACCTGTTCACGCATGAAGTCGACCTTGAGGATCCTGTGATCCTTCGCAATTTGAGCGAACCGGAAGTCGCCAAAACGCTCTTCGATCACTTCCGAGCAGCGATCAACGCGCTCACGATCTACGAGGGCGGGTGCTCCCGGATCGATGGCTACATCCGCCTGCGCGATACGCGACCTTTCCGCACCGAACCGCGCCGGTTCCTGCCGGCCAAGAAGTCCGTCTTCAACCGGATCGTCGGCGAGGCGCATGCCGACACCCTCGAACTCGCTTTCGCTGCCTTCCTCGAGGCCGCCCCCGACGTGCAGGCTTACGGCAAGAACTACCTCGCCGTGGGCTTCAAAATCGAATTCGTGCGCGCGAACGGTGAGCTCTCGACCTACACGCCGGACTTTCTCGTGCGCACGACCGCCGGCGACGCGTGGATCGTGGAGACGAAGGGGAGGGAAGAACTCGATCTTCCGCAGAAAATGGCGCGCCTACGCCAGTGGTGTGAGGATGCCACGGAGGCCGCGAAGACGGACGGCGGCCCCGCCTATCGCTTCGTGTACGTCGACCAGGAAGGATTCGAGACATTCAAACCGACCACGTTCGCCGGGCTCGTGAGCGTGTTCCGGGAATATCAGGACGCGACATCATGACGCCTTTGACCGATGACGAACTGATCGAATTGATTGATGACTTGGAGTCCGACCGTGCGGAGCGAAAGCAATCATGGTCGGGTGATGCGCCCGAGAAGGCGCGGCAGGCCGTGTGTGCCTTCGCGAATAACTTGCCGAATCACGACAGGCCCGGCGTCGTCTTCGTGGGCGTTACGGATACCGGAGAAATGACGCATCCCGAGGTCACCGATCGACTGCTGCAGACCCTGTCGGATATGAAAACCGACGGCAGGATGCTGCCGCCACCGACGCTTACCGTGGAGCGTCGAGTCTTGAAAGGCGCCGCGGTGGCCGTTGTAACGGTGTGGCCGGCGGATGCGCCGCCCGTGCGGTATGAGGGTCGGGTCTGGATACGGATCGGACCGCGGCGGGGGCTGGCCACGGCCCAGGACGAGCGAATTCTCAACGAAAAGCGTCGCTACCGGGATCGCAGCTTCGACACACGGCCGATCGCAGGATGCCCGATAGCAGAGCTGAACCAGATCGCGTTCGAAAATGAATACCTACCGCAGGCCTTTGCGGCCGATGTATTGGCGAACAACGGCCGCAGTTACGAGGAGCGCCTGGCTTCCACGGGCATGATCGCCTCAGTCGAGGATCCCACGCCGACCGTGGTCGGTGTGCTGGCCGTGGGCAAGTCGCCGCGCAGCTGGGTGCCTTGCGCCTATGTCCAGTTTCTACGCATCCGGGGTACGCGGTGGGATGAGCCGGTTGTCGATGCTCAGGAGATCGATGGTACGCTGGATCTGGTGCTCCGCCGGCTGGACGACAAGATCAAGGCCACACTTGCGGTTGCCGTTGATATCAGCTCGGGCGCCACCACGGAAATTCGCACGACACCCTACCCGCTGAGTGCCCTGCAGCAGCTCACCCGCAACGCCATCATGCACCGGACCTACGAAGGCACGAATGCGCCGGTCCGTGTTACGTGGTTCGATGATCGGATCGAGATCAGCAATCCGGGCGGCCCTTTTGGCGTCGTGACCCAGCAGAATTTTGGTCGGCCCGGCATCAACGATTACCGCAATCCAGCCATCGCCGCCGTGCTCAAGACCCTGGGCTACGTGCAGCGCTTCGGCGTCGGCATTGCCGAAGCACGGCGCGCTCTGGTGGCCAATGGTAATCCGCCACTGGAATTCCAGGTCGAGCCCACCATCGTGCTGGCGACCATCAGGAGTGCTCCATGAGCGTTCCCGTGCTCACTTTTTTCAACAACAAGGGCGGTGTCGGCAAAACCTCGCTGGTCTTTCACCTGGCCTGGATGCTCTCGGAGCTCGGCAAGCGCGTCATCGCCATTGACCTCGATCCGCAGGCCAATCTGACCTCCGCATTCTTGTCGGAAGACGATCTGGAGGCTCTGTGGGACGGCGATGGACCTACCAACACGGCGAAGACAGTCTATCAGTGCGTGCGGCCGCTGACGGAGGTCGGCGATATTCTTCCGCCGCAAACCCAGCGTATCAATCCCCACCTGCACCTGGTCCCCGGGGATTTGGGCTTGGCCAGCTTCGAGGACTTCCTTTCGCAGGAATGGCCCCATGCGTTGGACTCCGGACCCTTGTACCGCCCATTCCGAATCCTTTCGGCGTTCTGGCAAGTGGCTCAGCAGGCGGCCGAGCAGAGCGGTGCCGATTTGATCCTCGCCGATGTAGGCCCGAATCTAGGCGCCATTAACCGTTCAGCGCTCCTGGCCACCGACCATGTGGCCATTCCTCTGGCGGCGGATCTCTTCTCGCTCCAAGGCCTGCGCAACTTAGGCCCCACCCTGCGCAGCTGGCGGACGGACTGGCGCAAGCGGCTCAACAACTGGCCGGCACCCACGTTTCCGCTGCCCGCCGGTACGATGGAGCCTCTGGGCTACATTCTCATGCAGCACAGCGAACGCCTGTCGCGGCCTGTAAAAGCGTACAAGAAATGGGCCGACCGCATTCCGCAGACCTACCAGCAGATGATCAGCGGAGAAGCGCGTGATTTGACCTCGGGTCCGGCGGCGGCGGACTGCCTGGCGCGCCTCAAGCATTATCGGAGCCTAGTACCGATGGCGCTGGAAGTGCGTAAACCGATCTTCCATCTCACGGCAGCCGATGGGGCGATCGGCAATCACGCCTATGCCGTCAAGGATGCCTGGAGCGATTTCAAGGCGCTCGCGGTATCAATTCTGAGCCGGATCGAGGCCAAGACCGGTGCGAATCAACCATGACGCGACCTCAACGACCCGCGTACGAGCTGAGCGATGCCGAGCAGCGCGACCTCGTGACTCTGATCCAGCAAGGCAAGCCCCTGCCGGAGAAGTACCGCTTCATCCTCTTCGAGGACAAACGCGAAGTCGAGCTCGTCTGGAACGGCAAGACTCGAGACGTCTGCACCACGGTGCTGCCATTCCAGACCCTCGAGCATATCGACGAGCCGCGGGAGGAAACGGGCTCGAAGAAGGAAGCCCAGTTCGATTGGCTCGATCCCCGCGGCCGCCAGATCAAGGGCTGGACCAACAAGCTCATCTGGGGCGACAACAAGCTGATCTTGTCATCGCTCAAAGCCGGTCCGCTTCGCCAGCAGATCGAAGACGCCGGCGGCCTGAAGCTGATCTACATCGATCCGCCATTCGATGTCGGGGCCGATTTCAGCATGGACATCGAGATCGGCGGCGAGACGTTCCACAAGGAACCGAATCTTCTCGAACAGATCGCTTATCGGGACACATGGGGGCACGGTGCGGATTCGTTTATCTCGATGATTTACGAGAGGCTGATCCTGATGTGCGAGCTGCTTGCCGAGGACGGCAGCATCTATGTTCATTGTGATTGGCGAGTCAACGCATGGATGCGATGCGCTCTTAACGAAATCTTTGGGAATGACAATTTTGTCAACGAGATATGCTGGCGGCGCACAACAGCCCATGGAGACGCGAAACAAGGTGCGGCCCACTTCGATACGGTGGATGACACGATCTTCGTGTACGCAATGGATGACACCAGGAAGATATGGAACACGCAGTACGTGCCATTTTCCGAAGAGCAGATTGAGCAGCAGTACAACAAGACAGATGATGGTAACGGCCGGAAATATCGGTTAGTTACGCCCACCGCGGCGAAGCCTGGCGGTGACACTCTCTACGAATGGAAAGGGGTCACACCACCAAAGGGTCGGTACTGGGCCTATTCAAAGGACAAGATGGCGGAGTTCGACAAGCTCGGAAAACTGTATTACTCGAGCACCGGACAGCCGTATATCAAGTACTACCTCGATGAGCGGCCCGGCGTTGCAGCATCGACTATTTGGTACGACATGCTGCTAGCGCCGACCGCAAAGGAGCGGGTTGATTACCCAACGCAGAAGCCCGAGGTATTGCTCGAGCGCATTATCAAAGCGAGCAGCAACGAGGGCGACCTCGTCGGTGATTTCTTCGTTGGTTCCGGCACCACAGCAGCTGTCGCAGAGAAGCTCGGCCGCAAATGGATCGCCTCCGATCTCGGGAAGTTTGGCATTCACACCACCCGCAAGCGCCTGATCGGCGTGCAGCGCGAGCTGAAGGCGGCCGGCAAGCCGTTCCGCGCCTTCGAGGTCCTGAATCTCGGCCGCTACGAGCGCCAGGCGTACCTGAACGTCGGCGGCCGGCTGTCCGGCAAGGAGAAGGAGCAGGCCCTCGCCCAGAAGGAGCGCGAATTCCGCGATCTGATCCTCCGCGCCTACAAGGCCGAACCGCTCGAAGGCTCCGGTTTCTTCCACGGCAAGCATGCTGGCCGGCTCGTCGTCGTCGGCCCCATCAACCTCCCGGTCGGGCGCCTGTTCGTCGAGGAAGTCATCCTCGAATGCCGGAAGATCGGTGCCTCGCGCGCCGACATCCTGGCCTTCGAGTTCGAGATGGGACTGTTCCCGGCGGCGCTCGAGGAGGCGCGGCAGAAGGGTATCGATCTTGCGCCGAAGTACATCCCGGCGGAAGTCTTCGACAAACGCGCCGTCGAGAAAGGCCAGGTCGTCTTTCACGACATCAGCTTCGTCGAGGCGACGCCGCGCTATGACAAGCGCAACAAGCTGTCGGTGCAGATTGAGCTGACGGACTTCTCCGTCTACTACACCCAGGGCGCGGCGGAGGCGGCGATCGCCGCCATGAAGGACGGCAAGAACGGGGTCATCTGCGACCGCGGGCAGCTCTACAAGGTTACCAAGAGCAAAGACGGCGTCGTCCACAAGGAGCGCTTGACGAAGCACTGGACCGACTGGGTGGACTACTGGGCGGTGGACTTCGATTACATGAGCCGCAAGGAGATCGTCAAAGTCCACAAGGCACTCGGTGTGGCGGAGCCTCGTCAGACCTACGGGACGGGATCCAGCGCCGTCACCATAGACCCGAACGATTTCGAGGAGCGCTGGACCGGCGGCTATATCTTCGAGAACGAGTGGCAGAGTTTCCGGACGCGTCAAAACCGGGAGCTCGAGCTCAAGACGGCGCCGCATGTGTACGAGCGTGCGGGCCGATACACGGTGGCGGTCAAGGTCATCGACATCTTCGGCAACGACACCATGACGTTGGTGCCGGTGAACGTGGGCTGATGCCGGACGTACGAGCTACGGAACTCTGGTTGCCTCGAATCAAACGGAGAGAGCCATATGGCAAAGCGGCAGGTGTTTTACAGCTTTCACTTTGACAACGACGTTATGCGTGTCCAACAGATTCGGAATATCGGGGCGCTCGAGGACAATAAGCCCGTGTCTGCGAATGACTGGGAGGCGGTGAAGAAGAAGGGCGACGTCGCAATCGAAAAGTGGATCAACGATAATATGAATTATCGAAGCTGCGTCGCCGTGTTGATAGGTACCGAGACGGCTAATCGTAAATGGATCAAATACGAAATCGAGAAGGCCTGGAAGGATGGGAAAGGGCTGTTCGGTATCTATATTCATAACCTCAAGGATCCGACCAAAGGGAAATGCGCTCAGGGAGCGAATCCCTTCACTCAATGGACATTTAAGCAATCCGGGACCGCCACGCAGATCGCGTGTTACAACCCGAATCCCGCGGATGCGTACGGTGATATCGCTAAGAACATGGAAAAGTGGGTTGAAACTGCGATCGCGCAACGCCAATGACGAGCAAGGCTCCCGGACTGGATGAGACATCGCCATCCGTCCAGGCCCATCTCGGCATCCTCCAGGGCGTGATTCAGCGTATGAGCACGAACAGCGCCTCATGCAAGACATGGTGCGTAACGATCGTTGCCGCAATAATCGTCGTGATCGCGGACAAGAACAGACCTGCTCTTGTGTGGATAGCGGTATTTCCAGCCGTCGTTTTCGCGGGCCTTGATGTCTATTATTTAAGCTTGGAGAAGGGATTCCGCGCAGCATACGAAAGCTTCGTACGGAAGCTTCACTCTGGGGCATTGCAGCCAGACGATCTTTACAACGTTAAGCCAAGCGGTCTAGCCAACAAACATCAGCTCGAGGCGCTGAAATCGTTCTCCGTGTGGGGCTTTTATGTACCCCTTATCGCCCTCGCGGCCCTGGTCTATTTCCTGGCAACAAGGGCGCAAGGGTAAGGGGCGTGCACAGCTGAATCCCCGCGAGAAAACGGTCTCACGTCCTGTGAAGTGCTCGGTAAAGCGTTACGCGCCCAACGCTAAGGAGTGACGCCACGTCCTGCACGCGCTGCCCGCCGTCGATGAGCTGCCGGGCGTGTGCAATCTGGGCAGGGGAGAGCTTCGGCCGCCGGCCGAACCGGACGCCGCGTTTCTGCGCGGCTTTGACGCCGGCGCGCGTGCGCTCGGTGATGAGCGAGCGCTCGAGCTCGGCGAGCACGCCGATCATCTGCCACATGGCGCGCCCCGTCGCGGTGTCCGTGTCGATTGCCTCGGTGAGCGAGCGGAACTTCACCCCCCGCTGCTTCAAGTCATCGAGCATGTGGATCAGGTCCCGCAGACTCCGCCCCAGCCGGTCGAGCTTCCAGACGATGAGCGTGTCGCCCGCCTGCAGCGTCTTCAGGCACTTGACGAGGGCAGGGCGCTGCGCCGTCGCCCCGGAGATCCCCTCGTCCTTGAATACGGTCCGGCAACCGGCCTTCTTGAGGGCGGCGAGCTGCAGGGCGGGGTTCTGGTCCTCGGTCGAAACGCGCGCGTAGCCGTATTTCACGAGGGCTTCTCGGGCTCGAGGACGCCGTTGTCCCAGAAGGTGTTCTCCCACCCCGCGATGCGCCCCTCGTCGTGGCAGCGAGGGCAGCACCAGAGGACATCGAAGGTGTCGAGGTCGAAGATGATGCTGAGCAAGGTGCCGCAGGGCTTGCGGCCCGGCCGGCGCCGGCAGAGGAGGGTCGTCGCATCGTCGTACCGGGTCGCCTGGGAGACGATCTCCGTCCAGTACTCGAACAGTCGCCGGCCGCGCGGCGAGAGCCGCGCGGGCTTCCCCTCCGGCAGCAGGTAGTGGCGCAGATCGACGCTCCAGTAGTTGCTCATGCGCGCTCAGTGAATGACGGGGTCTTCGGAGCCAGCGGCGCCGCAGCAGCGCTTGTATTTCTTGCCGCTGCCGCAGGGACAAGGGTCGTTGCGACCGACCTTGGGGCTGGTGCGCTCGTAGGGAGATGAGCGCTGAGCGCGCTGCGCAGCCGCCTGAGCGTGAGCCAGCCGGTCTTCCTTGAAGTACCGATAGGCCCGCGCCGCGCCGGCGAACATGTCCCGCAGGAGCTCGTCGGATTTCTCCGCGGTCAGCGGCTCCTTCGGCCAGGAGGGATCCACCTCCCCGGCGGCGATCGGGATGGTGAGCACGTGTCCCTCGCGATCGTCCTGGAAGATCCGACTCCACCCGTCCGGCGCGAGCTTCGTGCCGCGCATATAGCCACGCGCCCAGGCACGCCCTGTGGTGCCGTCGACGCCTGGCTCCTCGATGTAGGCGAGATGCACGGTCTCGTGCTCGAAGTCATGCGCGATGGCATTCCAGAGGCGCATCAGCAGCCCCATCATCTCTTGCACCCCCGCGAGGTCGCCGAGCATTTCCTCGCCGAGGGCGCCGCCTAGGATCACCGGCAGGTACTCGTGCGGCATGACCAGGGCAGGGCTCGCGATGAGCGCGCAGAAAAGCCCGTCGACCCCCTCGAGCGAGAGCGCGTCGGGATTCGTGTTCGCGGCGAGGCGTGTCGCGAGCTGTTCGATCTCGGCCTCGGAAAGGCCTTCCCTCGAGGGACCGATCATCGCTTCGGTGCCGCCTTGCGACGGTGCTTGTCGAGGAGATCGTCGACCGCCTCATCGAGCAGCTCGCCGCGCTCGCGACCGGTCTTCTCCGGCAGCTCGGCGAAAGCCTTCTCCTGGCGCTCACCGAGCCGTAGCGCGGGCTCGAGGCGGTAACGCTCCATCCAGCGGTGCAGATCGCGATCGCCGTTCTGGAGGTGTTTGTGGACCTCGCGCTTGCCCAAGCGGTCGTAGTTCAAGTAATCAAGGCAAGCATCGGCGAGCTCGGTGTCGAGCGCTCGCAGCTCGCCAATATCGAAGGGGTAGTCCCCGCCGTTGTAGACCCCGGCCAGGAACCTGACCAGGCGCCGTGCCTGCCCGGTACCGGGATGCGCTTCGATCGACTCCTCGATCCGGCGCAGCGCCGCCATGGCGCGGCTGACGATCTCGCCTTCATCGCGGGCCAGCGCATCCATCCGCGGCCGCTCGCCGGCGGTGAGCGCGGAGACCGCGCGGCTGAACTCATCGAGCTGGCTCGCCGGAATGTCGGCCTCGACATGGACCTTCTTCCCGGAAGGAGGCAGGCGGGTGACGTTGCTCATGGGGGGCCATCGATCTGGGTCAAAACTGGCCGCAATTATGAAACAGACTTATGAAACACGCAAGCCCTTGATTTGGGTGGGGCGGGGCGGTGTTTCAGAACTTACCCTTTTCGGGACAGAGACAACGGTATCAATCGCAGGTTCTAACGCCTCGCCAATCGGCGCGCCGCCGGCTATTCACTTGCAGGCTGGATCCGCCTTCAGAAAATATACCGGGTCTGCCTTCACGCTAACCTCGCAATAGTAGTTGTATTGTGGACAGTTAAATGGCGCACAGGTTGTCTTCTTGCTCTCGGAGTGCTTAAGCACCACTACGTCAGCGCCTGGATTCTCAGCGATCAGCTTGTTGCTAAGATTTGAACACCATTCGTCTTGACTATGGCCGCCACCCATCCATCCAGAACTTTCGCCGTCGTCAAACACACGGCCATACCTCTCAATCCCGTGACTCTTGAGTCGACACTCTTTAATTGCAGGCTGCGCATTGATCGTATTGTTGGAGCCAACAATCTTAATGCCATTGTTTGAGTTCGACTGTACGTTTAAGACGGGTTGCACCCGCCTACCAGGCCCTGCATTGTCGTGCGAGGCACCGGACCGCTCGATAATGGCAGCGCCCAGTACTCCTGCAAGGCCAAGAAGGGCCACTACGATCCGCCCTTGCTTCGTCGTCAGCGTCATTGGCGCGAACTCCGAAACCGTTGAACCAAATGCAGGCCAACGAGATTATAGGCCGTCGTCCGCCCAAAAGCGCCACCCTCCAGGAACATCTCAAATCGCCCAGCTCGACCCCGGTCCGCCCCAATCGATGAACGACGTGCCCGCCGCGGCCACGCGGGGTTCCACCGCCGTCGAGCGATCCACGTACTTACTGGGCCTGCGAACGTCGCACGCCAACGCCGAAACACCCCAGCATTGATCCATTCGCTCGGGCAGCACTCTGGCACCGGTAGCCCGTGGTACCCAGGCGTCGGAATAGCCCCGACAGGGCGCCGCGCTTCGCGTCACTCGCTTGACGGGGCCACACACTTACCACGTTCGCACGAATAATGTGGCTGCCTTGATGTCCACCGCATTGCCAATACGCTGCAGCACGCCGAGCTCAGAAGCATCGTCCAGTTCGATCTTCGTCTTAAGCTGAAGAGACAGCCGGCAAAAGTCTTTGGGGTCCATCATTTGCGCAGTCTGAAATTCAGCGACCTCATTGACGCCATCGGTAAGGAGATCAACTATGTGTGGCGACCACTGGGCTAGCCCCCAATTCTCGTCGCCTTCGAGATGGTAAGGGAAAAATCCCGTGGCAAGGGAAAGCATCTTTATGGACTGAAAAGGCACTGGCTGCCTAAGGCGTCTGTCCTGCGTCTGTGCCAATGCACACATGCTCGGATTGTTCGCAAACACGCCGCCGTCGACGAAGCCGTCGTAGGAAGCAAAGTACGTGGGAGCCGCGGAGGTTCGCATGGCAACCCGATACGCATACTCGAGTTCGTCGCCACTGTTGTCGAAAGTCGGCATGTTGTGAAATATCTTGGCCTTCCAACGACGCGCATTTTTGTGGTTACCGGAGCGGTCATCCAGATCAAATGATGTGATCACAACATGCCCGGCCGTCCCGTCATTCTTGAGGAAGTCGCCTAATCGGTTGTCCTCAAGAACGCTGCGACACATGATTTCACGGTTAGTACTGCCATACTTAGGTCCGGTAATGTCCCCGAGATCCTTCACCTCTTGCCACAGGCTCCGCTCGAAAATTTCTGGACCTTTCGTCATGTACAGATTGAGCACCTGCGCCGGCGACATACCTTTGGCCATGCACAAGGCGATAATGCCCCCAGTGGAGGTACCAGCATACATGTTGATGCCTTCGCGCCACCCAGGCGCCTCCGCATCAAGCCGCTCCATGATGGCCAGCGGAATTACGCCTCGCAGGCCACCCCCGTCAATCGAGAGGATTCGATAGCTCATGGCAGGGCGGGCAGATTCTTGATCGCAAGGTTGCGTACCTCCCTGCAGAGGTTGATGCCTCTTACGAAGCGCTCAACAGCCGCCTGTACGTCACCCTCGTTCTCGCCCGTGAGTGACTCCCAGAAGACTGCATAGACCTTCTTGACGCTGTCCTCGTAGGCGCTTTGTATCAGGTCACTATCTGACTGCATCACGGCGCTCCCGATTCATAAGTTCGTTTGCCGCCAATCGGTATTCGTCCTGCAAGGCTCCCCGGATTTTACGCTCATCGACGATCAGGATCCCGTAGAAAGTGCTGATGGCCACGGAAACGGGCCAGCCTATTTATTCCCAACTCGTGACGCTCGCCGCGGATGCCTTGCGTGCGATTTAGCGCTTGCGCAGGGTGGCAACCGAGACATGCGGCCAGCTGAGGCCGTTGAAGTTCAGCAGCACCGTCTGCGTGTACTGAAGCTGTAGAAAAGCCGGCCCATAATCGTCCGCCGCCACATGCTCAATCCAGAAAACAGCTCTCATCTGCGCAGCAGCGGCGTTCGGGCCGGCCACGCCCCCCTGCAGGAATGCAATGTTATCCGTCCCGCCCCCAGTGCTCGGGGCCACTGGCGGCGGTGGTACTGCTGGCGCTGTCGTGTCAATGGTCAACACCGTTGTCTGTGTGATCTTCTGTCCGGATTTCGCCGCCGCTAATACCGAGTTCGGATTGTCGACCATTGCCTGGGTGATGCTCGGCGGGATGGGATTCGGGAACCGCAAGCTCGAGGAGACGGCCAGATTGGCTTCATTGAAAGGAGGAAACGCCACCGCAGTATTGACCGGGGGTGTGCCACCGATTGGGAACGGCCGTATGCTGACGGGGTCTATAGCGGGCCCGTCTGCGACGCTTGACGCAATACCCTGGGCGTTCACTGTCGTGCCATGCGGAATCGATGCCATGCGTACAATTGTCGCCTGTTCGGACGGATTGCTGGTGGCCGGGATAGTCACCCAAAATCCCGGTTCCACATGAATGCCCTTGCCGGTGGACGTGTCCTTTACCTGTTGCAGATAGTGAATTCCAGCCAGTTCTATGTCCGGCTGAAGTAGGCCGCGGTTTGGTATCGCGCCGACAGCTTGCGAAAACTCAAGGATTTCTTCCGTGAGATTCAATTCCAGGAAACGATCGCTCGTCGTTGTAGGATTGAACGGACGCCAGATCTGATTGAATCCATTCCCGATCCAGGTCCCTGGCAAGTCTGCCAACGGACCCAATGGACCGACTGACATAGGCGGCGGGACAACCGCGGGCCTACGCAACGGATCAACCGGAGATATCGGATACTTTATTTCGAAAGCCATACATTCCCCCATCTTCTTCGGCGGCCATCTGCCGTCACGGGCCTGGTCTACGGTCAGAGTAGACGCTTCCTTACCCTTAACTTGCAACGAGGTATGACTACGCAATTCCGAGCGGCGGCGTTGATTAGCGCCGACTCACAAAGGACCACTTCAGAAAATCCATGGTAATTCAGAGTACATTATAGTACATTACGGTACTGCACATTACAATCACCGTCTCATTTTCTGGAGGCCATTTCGATGCCTACCAACAAAAAGGCCATCACCGTCTATTTGGACGAGCGCCTATATGAATGGGTCGCAACGGTCGCCAAGGCGGATGGCCGCAGCATTTCAAACTTCGTGGAAAATAGCCTCGCATCCATGGCTCACCCTGAAATTGGACGCATTGCAATACCGAGTCGCGTTCCACCGGATCGAAAAAACACGTAACCAGCATATCCATGACCGAACCAGCACCTGGAGACTTGTGGCGATACGAATCGCGCCCAGACGGCCGGGTATCCGTGTCCCTGGACAACAACATCTGGGACTGGCTCTTCGATCGCCAAGACACCTTCAGGTTAAGTGAGGAGCTTCCCTCCAATCGCTTTGTGCTCGTCATCCCGCGCGAGGTCGAAATCGAGCATCAGGCCATTCCGGTGCATAAGCCTGGGAAGCTCGAGAAGCGCGACTTCATCGCCGAGACCATACGCTCCTGCGGCATCAGGACGGTCGGATACTTCGGGTTCGCAATGCCACCAGGCGTTGTGAACAGGTGCTTGGGGTTCAACCATGGCACATGGATGTCGGAGCTCGACAGAGCTCGAACTCAGGCGATGCGCCATTTTCTCGAGAGCAAGGAAAGACCGACTGGGTTGGCAGGAAACGAAACGGATCTGAGACTGGCAGTGCTTGCCTTCAGCTCCGTCGTCCTGACGCGCGATAGTGAACCTGGCCCGCTTCAATTTGCTCGACAACGAGGTGGGAAGGTTCTGCTTGTGAATGACCAGCATGCGCTTCCCGGCTGCCTGGCCACAGCCATTCTGGCCACCATAAGCGCTCCGTAGGTAACGGACTGGTCAAGCACGCGCGTGTCGAACAGCGACAGGCTGTTGCGCGCCCGCCTCGGGTTATCAGTTCGTCGACGTGCGATGCGCCGCGAAACGCCGGTGGACCCTGGGCACCACCGGCGTGCGGCGCATCTATTGTGGCAACCGAATCAGTCTTTATCGGCGCCGTTTCAGCTGCCTCACGAGCGCGTCGACCTCACGCTTCGGCAAGCCATCGTCGGCAACCCTCGCAATCGCCGTGAGAACTTCCGCTTGCGACATGTGCTCAGGCTCGGCCACCTCGATGACGAGCCGGCCCTCGCTCACCCGTACCGTCACCGGCACGCCGATGGCGAACCCGGCGCGCTTAAGCCAGGTGCCCCGCAGACGCAGCATGGGGACCGCCACCGAGCGGCCATCCGGCTCACGGGTGCTCCGCAAGCCGTCGGTCACGGTGTATCGGCGGACCGTCCGGTCCCGAGGGGATATCGGGGTGGAATCGGGAGGAATGGAGTCCTGCGCCGGCGCACGCGCCGGCATAGAGTGCGTGTCAACCATGGTCGTCTACCTCAGATAGTGACTGTGGCCAGGCGCCGGACGGTGGTATCAACACCATCCGGCGCCGCTTCGTGGCCTGGGGCGGGATTGCCCGAGTCAAAAAACGGCACGCCGCAGCGCAGCCGTCAAGGCCGCCGCGGTCCTCCGCGGCGCTCCGCGAGCGCGCGTCCTCGCGCGCGAAGGCCTTGACGGCGAGAACGGCGTGGCACCATGGGACGAGAGGCAAGCCCGCCTCCCCTCTGCATGTCGGGTGGAGGGTCCCCGCGCGACTTTCGGGAATTTCCGGGCCCGTGGCGGAAAACGACCGCATAGGAAGGCCGTGGCGCCATGATCGAGAGGGTACCCGCTACCCTGCTATCCCCTGATTTCGCCCCGGACCGGACATCAGTGGTACAGCCATCCCTACGATGGATCCCGGCGGGATCCGCTTTCATCCTCCTCCGATTCAATCAGCGGATATGGTCGCGAGACGCGCACATCTCTGCCGTAGTCCGTGAAGGGCCCTTCGTATCCGATTAGATGGAATGTCAGTTGATGGAGCAGCATCCCAGCTTGCTGTAGACGTTTGTAAAGCTCTCGGTAGTCGGCCGCACCAGGTAGCCGCAAATCGACGAGATTCGGATGAACACGCCCATTCCGTAGTTTGTCCCAGGCGGCGACGTACCTCCTGTCTACGCGGTTCTTCTCCGCCAGCTCGCGCAGGACCTGCTTCGCGCCCTTATCCGCCGAGCCACCGATGAGGCCTCGGGCTCGCTTCTTGATACCGTCCGAGAAATCCGGATGCTCATCGATCCACGCAAGCGCCGCCTGCCGAAATTCGGCCCAGCAGCCATTGGGCTCCGCGTTTTCCGGTGCTTTTGCGAGGCTCGTCAACGCCTCCACGGCGACGGACACTCCGACCGCCCAAGCGTCTATCGAGGCCGCCGTCGACTCACGGGCCATGTACAGGTGGTAGGCGACGGAATTCCAGTGCCGATCGTCGCCGGCCGGGTCCGTGTTCGCGACCGCGTAGCTCAAGAACCGGTCGAACAGCTCCCAGGTGTGGTGATGGAAATCGATGGACGTCGGGGAGATCGGCGGATCGAACTGGGTGCGCGCCGCTTGCGGCCTCGGAGAGGCGAGTTCCAGGAGGGTCATTCCCTGGCAGTTTTCCACTCGCGCCCGCCAGATCGCCGATTTACCTGTGACGTACTGCAACGCTTCCTGGATGCGCAGATCAAATGCCGGCGGAAATGGGGTCTCGGCGGTCACGGTAACAACGGTGTCGCCAGACCCGACGCGGCTTCGCACCTCGAAAGTCGCGCCGCAGGCCTGCAGCTGCGCGTGGTCACGCGCCAACCCCTGTAGAGGACGGTCCGGATCCGGCGACCATGCGTTCAAAGGCAGTTCGTATTCTTCAAAGAAGTGCAACCGAAGGAACGGGCTGGTCATTGGCGGCGGCATCGGTCCGGCGGCGATCAAGTGCAGACCGCCGTTCCGCACCCCTGTATCGTCCTGCATGTTCCAATTTGAGCTTGGCTCCACAATACGAGCCGCTTCCCAGCAGGTTCCGTCAACGGAAGTGGCTGTCAGATCGTAGAGATCACAGTCACTGTACAGCCCACCGGAGGTCCCGCCGGTCAACCTCTCCAAAATCGCCGGCAGGCGCGCGTTTTCCTTCTTTTCCACATAGAGCTTGAATTCGAGAGCGCCACCCTCGACTTGCCTGACATACCCACGCCCCTCGTACCGGCGGCCTCCCTCCTTGCGCTGACGGAGAACCATGCTCGTGCAGTCGACGTCGAACGTGCCGCGCCGGAAGGCGTCGATTGTCTTGTCGATATCGATCAAGGCGACTTGCCTCCGATCGCGACGATCGGCACGAACGGCGCCGCGACCTTCTCGATCTTGTAGACCGGAAATCCCACCCGCATCCATCCCGGCTGCGAGGCGAACTTCAGGAACCCCGTCCGATCCGGGAGCTGCTCGATCTCCGCGGCCATGACCGCGAGCTCCGTCGCCGTCTGCTCGCTGTGCCCTTTGGTGTCGTGGCCGCTGCCGAAGGTGGGGCCGCTCGAGCGGCTCCGCGAGCGCGCGAAGCGCACCACCTCCCGCTCCCCGATCAGACGCGAGGCGTACTGCGCCGTCCCACCGCCTTCTGAGGCCGAACAGCGCAGGATCAGCGTGTTGCCGCAGTTCTCGATGATGGTCTGCGCCGGTCCCTTGCCGTAATTCGTGCTCGCCTGGGCGATCGACTGAAGTCCCAGCACGCAGCGCCCACCGCACTTGCGCAGGCGCGTGAGCGCATCCGGCAGTCCGTTGATGGCCCCCAGCGCATCGAGCTCGTCCACCGCGAACCAGAGCCGGTGATCGCCCTCCCCGAGGGTGAGGGTCTGGAAGATCGCAAGCCGCAGCCAGATCGAGAGGAGCCCCTTCAACGCCGAGATCTGATCGGCCTGGTATGGCAGGAACAGCACGCCGCGGCCGGTCTTGATCCACTCGCGCACCGAAACCAGCGCTCCCTCCTGCCGGCGCACGAAGTCCAGGCTCTTCACGGCCGCCGTCACCGTCGAGCGCGCGCCCTGGAACAGCTTGTCGCTGCCGTCTTCCAGAAACGGCGCCGCCGGCGTTCCGGCGACGAGCGCCACGAGCTCCGCCTTCGGGGCGACGACCAGCAGCCGGTACAGTTCCCCAACATCGCGGATGCCCACGGTCTGCGCCTGGCCGGTCACCGCCGAGAACAGCGTGCGCGCGAAGGTAGTCCAGGTGGGATCCGACCCCCGATCCGGGATGAAGGCCTGCGCGAGCTCATCGACGTCGTAAGGATTGCGCAGCTCGGCGAAGAGATCCCACTTCGCGGATCGGGCATCGAAGGGATTCAGGATCACATCGCCCCGCGCGGGATCGTGGAAGCGCGCGAGATACCCGCCGTCGGGATCGGCGATCACGGCCCGGTCGCCGCGAGTGAGCGCCCCGTGCAGAAGCTCGCGGATCGCGGTGCTCTTGCCGGTACCGGTGGCGCCGAGGAACTTGAAGTGTTTCATCTCGTCCCCGAACGGCACCGCGACGCCGGCGACCGTAAGCGGCAGCGGCCCCGAGCCCGCCTTGGCCCGGCGCTTGCGCATCGCGCGCTGCGCCGCCCCGCCATCGAACAGCATCGCCCCGCGCCGCTCGATCGCCGCGATGGGCTTGCCGAGCCGCGACCAGCAGAGCCCGCCGAGAAAGCCCCCGACGAGATAAAGCGCGGCCGGCAGAAGAACTGGATCGCTGCGCAGGTTGAGCCCGGCGAACTTGCCGAGCACCCAGAGGATGACCTCCGTCGCGATTCCCACGACGAGAACCGTGACGACGGTCGTGAACGGCCACAGCAGATACGAGCCGGGCAATGCGCGACCCCGCTTCAGCCCCGCGAGCGATGCGGCCGCGATCAACGCGTAAAGGAGCAACAAGCCTTTCCCGCCGTGCGTCCAGGCGTGGATCAGCGTCTCGTGATGCGCCACGGTCATGCCTCCCTCTCCCGGCCGGACTGTACCCGAGGGGACGTCCGGATTCAGTCGATTTCAGCTCCGGCGAGCCGGCCGCGGACGATTCCCTGGTGATTCTTGGACGCGACGCCGCTCCGCCGGCGCTCGCCGAGCGCTGTCCGCGAGAGCCGATGCCAAACGGCACACGTTGTCATACTATACGCGCATGAAGGAGTTCCGCTGGAACGAGACGAAGAACGCCGGGCTGCGCCGCACGCGCGCCGTCTCCTTCGAGGAGATCGTGGGCGCGATCGCGGCCGGCGGGCTACGAGACATGTTGAAGCATCGCAACCCAGCGCGCTACCCCCGCCAGTCCGTGCTCGTGGTCGAGTGGCGCGACTACGCGTACCTGGTGCCCTTCGTCGAGGAGGCGAATTTCTATTTCCTGAAAACCATCATCCCGAGCCGCAAGGCGACGCGGGATTACCTGCGAAAGGAGAACGAGCCATGAAGAACCGAGCGACCACCCCGAAGCGTAAGACCGTGAGCCGCAAGGAGGCTGCCGCCGAGGAACGGCTCCTCGCCGAGTACGAGCGCGGCGAGCTGCGCTCGAGCGTGAAGAGACCCGAAGACCTGCGCCGCTTTCAGAGCGCCGCGCGCACGACGCTCGCGAAGAACCGGCGCCTCAACATCCGGCTCTCCTCGCCCGTGCTCGAGGGCCTGCAGGCGCGCGCGGCCGCCGAAGGTCTGCCCTATCAGACGCTGATCTCGAGCGTGCTGCACAAGTTCGTGACCGGCCGTCTGGTCGAGAGGTCGTAACACGCCACCGGGGACACGGTGGACAATTCGGCAACGTTTGATACGCACTTTCTCACCAGGCCGTGGAGCAATCTCAATGATCCAGAGAGACGACGACGCGGACATGCTTGCCGTGATGAGCGCAGCCATGGAGCGATCGCGCGGCTATGCCGACTATTTCGGATGGCCGCCCGATCGAGATCTGGAGGAATCCGGCGTTCTCGATTCCCTTGTGGAATCGATGCAAGCGGACGATCTGCCGTTCTACTCCAAACTGAAATCTCGCGGCCGTCCCAACGACCCGCCGGACTGCGAAGGCCTCGATACCAACGGCGCGAGGGTCGCCATTGAGATCACGGAACTGGTGGACGGCGCCGCCATCCGCGCCGTAAAACAGGGCGGTAGCCAATTCGATTGGCGGACGTGGACGAAAGAGGATTTCCTTCGTGAGCTCGCCCGCCGGATCGATGCAAAGGACCAGCGCTACCCGCATTTGAAAGAGCCACCCTACCCCGGTGGTTACGTCGTCGTGATCCACACGGACGAACCTCTACTTCCTCGGGACACGGTGAGTGGCTACTTGGAGGGATATCGCCTTCCAAGGCCGGAGTACGTATCGAGGGCGCTGCTGCTGCTTTCCTATGACCCGAGCATTCAACGCTGCCCTTATTTCGAGCTGACTTTGGGCGACTGACGGCAGCACAAGGGGGGCGCTGGGCGAGCCGGCTCGAACAGGTCAGGGTTCGAAGTCAGGCCCGTCCAGCCCCTTGCCACGCTCGAGGTCCTTCTCCGGTCCCTCGCGCTGCCGCGATTTCTCCGGCTCTCGCCCCTTCCCGAGCTCCTGGTTGCGCCGATACTCCCGCCAGCGCTCGATGGCCCGTTGGCGCTCTGCCTCAAGGGCATGACCGGGTTCGAGCGCGTTCACCTTCGCCAGCCGCTCGGCGCGCATCGCGAGCCACTTCTCGCGCCCCTCCTTCTGCAGCGCCTCGAGGCTGCGCGTGGGCGCGCGGGTGAGCGTCAGATCCCGCTCGCGCCGGGCGGCCGCGATGTCGCCCGACACATCGAGAATGGAGGCCGTGAGCTCGCGCTGCTCGCGCTCGATCTTCCCGACCTCAGCGGCGCGCTCCAGGCGCTGCTGCGCGACTTCCAGCGCCTCGCGCTCGAGCCGCTGACCAACCCGGGTTTCGATCCCCCGCCGCTCGAGCGCCGATACCGCCGGCCCCAGGTGCGAGGTCGGTTCCCGCTCGATGCCCTGCCGCTCGAGGCTCCGGTGATCGATCCGTGCTTCGATCCCGTGCTCGTGAAGTCTCTCGTTGGAAAGCTGCGCCCAGCGCTCGCGGATCGCCTCGATCTCTTTCTTCGCCGGCTCGAGCTTCGCCTTACGACGGTTGGTATCCGACCACTCGATCGTCGCTTTCTCGCCGAGGCCGCCCGGCTCGATCACCCGGGTGGTGGCGAGTACATGGGCGTGGTGGTTTCGGGTGTCTCCCTCCCGATGCGGAGCGTGGATCGCGAAGTCCACCGCCACCCCGTGGCGGTTGGCGATCTCCGCGGCGAACGCCCGCACGAGCTCGAGCCGCTGAGCCTTACCGAGCTCGTGCGGCAGAGCGAGCTCGTACTCGCGCGCGACGCGGGAGTTGCTCCGATTCTCGGCCCGCTCGGCGGCATTCCAGAGCGCTTCCCGATCGCGCGCCCAGTTGATGTCGCGTCGGGCGGCTTCGGTGGGCAGCACGATCTCGGCGTGCTCGACGCCCCGCTTGCGGGAGTAGTCGAAGGTCTGCCCGGTCGTGTGATCGCGCACGAGCTCGGCGGCGCGGTACGCGGAAGCGGCCGTCGCGGAGCGGCCGCCGCCGCGGCTCACAGGCTTGACCGACAGGTGATAGATCGCCACGTGCGCTCCACGGATCCTCAAATTCACGCCGACACGACCGGCGGGCGACGGCGCCTCCGGCGGGGTCCAGGGGCGTGGCCCCTGGCGCGCTGGAGAAAAGTAGGCCGGCTTTGCGGCCTACTTTTCGTAAGTGCGCCCTTGCTACCGCTGCGGTGGTAGATTACGCTCCGCTCGAGCCGGGTACAAGACTCGACGTTGCGCTCTTCGCTCGCCGGCGGTGGCCGTGGCGGAGAGGTTCGGCAAGGTGGGGCGCCAGCGCTCGCAATTCCGGCGACCGACGCGGCGGGAACGAAGCGGACGCTCCGGATCGGACGACGGGGCGATGAAGGCGAACTGGGCACGGCCGCGCCCCTCGGCCACTCGGGCGTCGGCGCTTACGGGGAGATCAGGTGACAGCCAAACTCGACGACCGCATCGCGGGCCTGGAGGAGAAACTCCAGCAACTCAAGGCGCGCCAGGCACGCACCGAGGCCAGGAAACGCGCCCTGCTCTCCCGCCGCGCCCGCAAGGACGACACCCGCAGGAAGATCCTCGCCGGCGCCATCGTGCTCGCGAAGGTCGCCTCCGGCGAGCTCGATGGGAAGCGCTTCCGGGAGTGGCTCGACCAGACCCTCACTCGTGCCGAGGATCGAGCGCTGTTCGATCTCGAGCCGCGCACAACCCCGCGGGAGGCTTGAGCGCGGGCTTCCTCCCCTGGCCGGCTACTCGGCGAATGTCGCCTGCAGCGTGCGCAAGGTCGCGCTCAGGGTCTTCGCCGACAGCGCGCCGAGCCGCCGCACGAGCCGCGCTTTGTCGACCGTGCGCACCTGATCGATCAGGATCAGTCCATTGCGTCCGTCATGCTTCACCGGGACCCGAAAGGGCGCCGCGAACCCCTTCGAGGTCATCGGTGCGACGATCACCGTGCGCAGGTGATCGTTGAGCTCCGGCGGAGACACCACCACGCAGGGGCGCGATTTTTGGATCTCGCTCCCCACCGTCGGATCGAGATTGACCTGCCAGATCTCCCCGCGCCTCACCACGCGAGATCCGCGTCCGCCTCGTTCCCGAACTCGCCCATCACGAGCGCATCGCCCCCTTTGTGAGCGAGCTCTTGCGCCGCTCGCGCCCAGCCGTCCCGGGGCGATCGCAAGGGTTTGCGCAGCACGATCGCCTCACCCTCGACGGTCACGTCCACCGCCTCCTCGAGTCCGGCCTGGGCCAGCAGGGGCTTCGGAATGACCAGGCCGCGGGAATTGCCGATCTTGCGCAGCGGAATCTGCAGGGCTTTCATAGTGGCAACAATGTTATCACGCCTCGGCGCTTGCGTATCGACTTGCAGGCCGCGTCCGTGCGGCTAATCGTCCAGGCCAAGCTCGGCCCTCACCTGCTCGGCCGTGTAGACCTTCTCCCGTCCGGCGCGCACCCGCTCGAGGGTCGCGGCCGCGGGCCCGATAACCTTGCCGAGCCAGTTCCAGTCGGTGGCGATCGGCTGGACGATCGCCGCGCGACCGCGCAAACCGCGCCGAGAGCCCGTCTGCCACCTTTTGGCCGGCTTCCGCATCTTTTCCTCGTTCGCCATCCGACCTCCGCTCCTGGGCCTTCTGGTTGCGTTCTGGAGAGTCTCGATCAAACCCCTGTTGCAGGGCCCGCGGACTGTGGGCGGGTCGCGTCCGCGAGCCGTCCACAGGATCGCGCGGCCAGCTATCGGGAAGCTATAGGTCTTAAGACTATAGGTCTTCTAATAAGAACAGCGCGACAAAGTGGCCGTGGATTTCGGGCTTGAAGCGCGACAAAGTGGCCGTGAAAAGCGCGACAAAGTGGCCGTGGATAACTCGGCGAGTCGACAGGGTTATCCACGGGTGAGCGCGACAAAGTGATCGTTGGTAAGTCGCTGAATGGAAAGACTTACTGACGGCACGCGCGACAAAGTGGCCGTGATCAGGAGGGTCTGACCGCCAGCGGCCGGGGCGGGACCGGAGAGCGGCTGTGCCAGAGCGTCATGCCCTCCTCGCCGAGGTCGAACTTGGCCTCCGGGTAGTTCTCGTGCACGGCCTTCAGGGTATGCCGGTAGACCCGGCGGAAGTCCCGCTGGCGTTCGTACCCGTGTCCGAACTGTTCGTGAAGGGCGGTCCAGGAAATCAGCGTACCCCTGCCCTTTCCCACCCGGTGTAGGCGTTGGGCCAGCCAGGTGTAGATATCGAGCGCCATGGCGCTGTGGGAAAGCCTCGCCACGGCCGTCTCGTTGAGCGGCACGGCGTGCCGCATCAGGCTCTCGAAGTAGCGCTGCGAGAACTGCACCGTCGTGGGCCACAAAACCCGCTGACGCGGATCCCGCGCGGTCCAGAGCTCGAAGCCTTCGATGACCGTCCCCTTGACGGTGATCGAGCGGCCCCCGGGCCCCGCCATCCCGAACCGGAAGTCCGCCGCGGAGAGACGGGTGAGCTGGTCTTTCACCGTGCGGATATTCCGACCCTTGGGGTCCAACCCGAGCGTGCGCTTCACGAACGCCGTCAGGCTGTCGTCGAGCTCGATGGTCGGGGACTGCGTGCGTAACGCCTCGGCGTTGAGGTGGTAGAGCGCCAGGCGCGGCTTGGCTCCGAAGGGCAGCCCGACGTCGACGAAGTCGTCCTTGGCGCCGTCAAAGGCCCGGCCCGCCTGCACTTCCAGGCGCGCCAGGCCGTTCTTCTGCTGCCACAGCCGCACCTCGCCGGGATTGCGGTACGGGAGACAGGTCTGACAGAGCACCGAGTGTTGGTAGAGGATCGGACCCTCGGCGTTCGCATCGAGGAGGAACGGATCCTCGAGTCCGCGCCGATGGGTGGGCGAACGTGGCCTGAAGGCGGCGGGGACGAGCTCGCCGGCCGGCCGGGGGCCGCCGCCTCCCGAATGCGGATCGCCCTTCTTCACACGCCCTCCCCAGGCTCCCCGGGTTGTCGCTCGTGCTGTGCAGCGAGCGCGGCATGGTATAGCGCCTCGGCCTCCCGCAGAGCGCGCGGCCAGCGGGTCCCCCAGCGCGGCATGCGCTCGAGGTTCGTGGGGATGGCCATCTGTTCGCCGCGCTGAATGCCGCGGCGCATTTTCAGCACCAGGCCGCTTTTGAGGTGGGTGATGGAGCGGCGCTCGACATTGACCCGCCAATCCTCCGGGGCGGTCACCGGCCGGGGTTTCCCGCGGGTCTGCGGCGCCCGGCGGCTCGAGACGTGATCCGCACCGTCCGCCTGTCCGCCGGAGTACCGGTCGTCGCGATCGGGGACTCCATTTGACGTAAAAGCGGCTTTCATGATTTCCGCTTTTCGCTCTCGTGCCGCTCGAGCAGCGCGAACAGGAACTCGTTGAGCTTCAAGCCCGCCTCGATCGCGGCCAGCCGATAGCGCTTCTTGAACTCCGGGGGGACCTTGAAGCTCAGGGGCACCAGGGCCTCGGTCGGCACTCTGATGGGCGCCATCTCGCCGCGGCTCACCGCATCGGCCGCGGGGTGCGCCTCGCCCTTGCGCCGTACGTTGGCGCTAGTCAGGGTTGCGGGCTTCGACAAGGGCCTTCTCCTTCCGCTTGGCGTCTTTACGCTTTTCAGTAAAGACGGAATTCACGAATTTGTATAACGCGGCCATCTCCTCGGCCGCACGCCCCGCGGGTTCCACATCGAACACCGTGCGGCCGTCGATCATGGAGGAGGCGAACAGCACCCGGTCGGCGACGATCGCCGGGGCGACCTGGCCGTGCTCGGAGAGCGCGGTGACCGTCTGCACGGTGATCGAGGCGTTGCCCTTGGCCGCATTGACCACGAACACGTGCCGGCGGGAAGCCGCCTGGCAAAGCTCGAGGGTGGCGCCGAGTGCATCGAGATCGTGCGGGCTCGGGCGGGTCGGGATGAGGACCAGGTCCGCCGCGGCGATCACCTTCGAGTTCTGCGCCCCATCCGCCGGCGGCGTATCGACGATGCACCAGGTGAAGCCGTCTCGCGCGAGCGCCACGAGCTTCTCCGGGAGCTGCCGGACGCTCGCATCGGCAAAGGCCGGGGAGGGGGCCTCGCGCTTGTTCCACCAGCGCGAGAGCG
>JAJZLX010000195.1 GCA_021850555.1 Pseudomonadota bacterium
CAACTCCGAGCGATCGACTTTGTCAAACGGATGTCGTTCCATGTAAGAGGGAATCGCCCCGGAGGTCATTGCCGTATGTCCGCAGCGAGAGTCCAGCCGGTCGTCAATCTGAAGGAATACTTCAAGGATGCGCTGCATGCGGCGCTGGTGAACCAGCGTCTGTCGGTCGAGGGTGAGACCGAGCATTACGTGGTCAATGTGCTGACGTTGTTCGCGCGCTCGGACGCGCTCTTCGAGCCGACCCCCGCCGGGCGGCGCCTCAAGCCGCTCGTCGTGCTGTTGTCCGAAGCGCTGGAGGCGCGTACGCGCGAGGAGCGCAACCGCGGCCTGCAGCGGCTCGGGGACGTGTCACTGTTCATCGCCGGGTTCCTGGCGCGGGGATTCGCCCGCAAGGTTGTCGACATCGACTATCACATCGCCATGGGCGGGTGCGCCTACGGCACGCTGGCGCGCACCCTCACCTCGCGCGGCGGGCGCGCGCTGGCTCAGGTGTACGCGGAACTCGCCGAGAAATTCCAGCCCATGGTCGATGCGCTCAACGAATTGAGCGAGGCCGGCTACACGCATTCGCAGGAGGACGTGCTGCGCCTGTACGAGCTGTGGGTCAAGACTCGCAGCCGGCGCAGCTACGCGCTGCTGAAGCGGCTCGGTGTCGAGCCGCTCGGCACCGGCAGCGGCGCGCTGCGCGCGCTGCATTGAGCGCCATGCTGCTGCGCAGCGCCCAGCGGTTGATCGGCGGCATCTACGATCTGGGCGTCGACTATGACGTGTACGATTTCCTGGTCACCGACCGCGCGAGCCTGCCGCCGCAGGTGCGCGCACGCGCCAGCCGCGAAGATCTCATCGTCGCGCAGCCGACCGAGCCGGGCGGAGAGATCGCCCTGGCGCTGTACCTCGATCGCGATCTGCTCGAGCGCTTGCGCTGCGAGGATCCGATGCGATGTCTGCATGCGGGTAATGTCGCGGACTGGTGGATGGCGCTGGAGGGTGTCAGCCACTTCGTCTACCTGGCCTGGAACGCGAGCCATGACCGGCCGGTCTCGCTGCTCGAGCTCGAAATGCAGGCGGAAGTCGACAAATACGTGACGAGCTACTGGCTGTTGCGCCGCCAGAGCCCGGAGCATTTTCCCGCCGAGCTGCGCCGGGCGTTGTTCGAGCGCACGCGCATCGATCCGCGGCTCGCCGACGGGCGCGAGGATCTCTATCGGCATGCCAGCCGCTATGCCGAGCGCTTCTGTCGCCGTCTCGAGCACCTGCTGCGGGGCGCCCGCGCCGGTGAGCGGCGCGGGGTGCTCGCCGAGCTGCGCCGCTTCTATCGCTACACCAACGCGCGCAAGCTGGCGCACATCGAGCGGCTGGCGTAGGCGCCCGCCCGAGTCGTCGCGCGCGGCGCGGCTATGGCGGCGAGGCGCAAGCGCCCGAGGCGAGGACATACCGCGCGCGCAGCAGACCGATGGCGGTCTTGCCGTCGCCGATCGCGCCGTTTTCGGCCCACAGGCAGGCCTGCTGGAACGGCAGCCAATGCACTTCGATGACTTCCGCCTGTTCGTGCGCCACGGTGGCCGCCTCGATGTCGGTGGCGAGGAACAGATGCAGCACCTCGCTGAACACGCCTGGCGAGCTGAGGTAGGTGCCGAGGCTGCGCCATTGGCCGGCGCGCACCCCCGCCTCCTCGGTCAGCTCGCGTCGTGCCGTCTCGAGCGGCGGTTCGCCGGGCTCGAGTTTGCCGGCGGGAAGCTCCCAGAGCCAGCCGCCGGCGACGTAGCGATATTGGCGCAGCAGGCACACGCGCTGTTGCGCGTCGATCGCGACCGCAACGGCGCCGCCGGGATGGTGTACGACTTCCAAGGACGCGAGGTGTCCGTTCGGCAGCAGCACTTCGTCGGTGGTGACGGAGACGACGCGGCCCCGAAAATGCATGGTCTGTCTGGATGGCGGCATCGCTCAAGCGTAGCACCCCGGGGCCCGCCGGCGCGATGCCGCCCGCGCCGCCGGGCCCCCGGTCACGTCGCCGCCGGCTCCTCGCTCGACACGTACCAATCGTCCACGGCGCTGATCGACTCGCATACCCGCCGGTAGCCGTGCGCGCTCAGCAGCGCAAAGATCCGGTCCCGGTTCGGCGAGTAGTTGTGTTCGCAGGTGATGACCCTGAAGCGGAATGCCGAGAAGTCGAACGCGCCGAGGATCTGCAGCTCGGTGCCTTCCGTGTCGAGCGAGAGGTAGTCGATCACCGGCGGCGCGCCATGCTTTTGCAGCAGATCGAGCAGCGAAATCGTCGGCACCTCATAGAAGCGTCCGGGTTTGGTCAGACGCTTGAGCTTCTTCCCGAAGGACAGCTGGCTGCGCGCACTGGACAGCACGCCTTTTTCGTAGAACGGAATCGTTCGACCAGAGCTGGCCGAGACGCAGGAGAATTCAATGTGCGCGCCGCGGTTGCGCTGCAATGCCGCGTGCCAGCAGCGGGCGGGCTCGGCCAGTATTCCCGTCCAACCGTACCGTCGCTCGAGTATGTAGCTGTTGCTGCCGAGGACGCCGTCCGTGGCACCGAAGTCGACGAAGTAGCCTCCCTTCTTGAACAGCAGCTGCGAGAGGACGAAAGCATCCTGTCCGAACTGCGACCGCAGCTCATCGACGTTGCGCAACAGCTCGAGGATCTCGCCGGCGTGGCTGACCATCAGGTCGCTTGCGCCGGCAAGCGGACGCAACCGCTGCCAGCGGGAGGCATCCTGCCGAAGCTGCTGCCACCGGCCGCGCTTGACCAGGAGGCTGTCGTAGTTGAGCCGCTCCAGCGCCCGATTGATATAGATTCGCACGGTGTTCCCCGGCGCCGGTCGCGCCCGCGACCGACGGTGCCATGATTACCCGGGTACCGAGGCCGCCGGACTCGGCATCCGCGGGACGACGGCGCCGCAGGAGGGAGCATCCGGTGCTCGCGGGCGGCGCGGCGCATCGACCAGAGCGAACCGGGAAGCCTGCGTGAGCTGCGGCGGCGGATTGGCTCGAAAGGCTAGCCGTGGAAATCCCGCGTGTCAACGACAGTGCGGGCCGCGGGACCGGGCGATGGCGGTGCGGGGCGCCCAGGGCCGGCGATCATCCGTACCGCCGGGAAGGCTTCCATGAGCCCGGCGACGATCGTTACAATTGCCGGCAGCCGGTGATCGCGCCGGCGCAATGCATGTGCTGGAGACGCTCACGGGCGAGCGA
Source organism: Pseudomonadota bacterium (assembly GCA_021850555.1). The sequence continues at coordinate 3,205 of JAJZLX010000195.1, forward strand.
GAGAGCTGCGGGTGCGGCTGCCGGCGCGAGTACAGATTTCGGCAGACAGATCAGTGCATCATCCTGACATGACCCGAAATTCGAGCGACGACCGCGGTGTTGTGTTCCTGCATGGGGGCTTGCGCTGCGCCAGCACGTATGTCTGGAGCCGATTTCGCGCCGTGGAGCGCACGACGTGTTTCTACGAGCCGTTTGCCGAGCGCCTCGCCCATACTTCCCGCAGGGGCATCGCGCGCGACACGGCGGCAGGGTGGAACTCGCGCCATCCGGCGCTGGCCGCGCCGTACCGCGTCGAGTACCTCCCGCTGCTGCGGGGCTTCGTGCGCGGCGTGCCCGGCTATCGCGAGGCGTTCGCGCTCGAGCACTACTTTCCCCGGGACGGCGTGCGCGGGGAAGTCGCCTATCTCTCGCGCCTGATCGAGCACGCGCGGCGGGACGGCAAGACCGCGGTGTTGGGCTTTTCGCGCTCCCTCGCGCGGGCCCGCGCGCTGAAGAGCGCGCTCGGCGGCTTTCACCTGGTGATCCGGCGCAATCCGCGGCAGCAGTGGCTCTCGTGCCGCAGCTACCGGGCGCAGGGACCGATGCCGTATTTCGAGCTCTGTCACTTTCTGATCCTGGCCCTGGCGCCGATCGATTCGCCCGCCGGCCGGTTTGCGCACAGCCTCGGTCTGCCGCGGATCCCGCGCTGGACGTCCGGAGTGCAGCGGCAGCTCGGTAGGCTGCAAACGCAGCTTGGCGCATGGGGCGACGAGCTGTCGTATCGGGCGTTCCTCGGGGTCTATCTGCTCTCGCATGCCACGGCTGCGTCGGCTGCCGATCTGGTGCTGGACGTGGATCGTCTGGATCGCTCCGTGCAGTACCGCGAGCAGACCGGCACGGTCGTGTCGCTCGGTACGGGTCTGGCGGTGGATTTCAGCGACTGCCGGGTCTCGCAGCACGAGATCGCGGGTCTTGCGCTCGACTTCGCGGGCATCGAAGCGGACGTGCGGCGGCGGCTCACCGACCTTGGCGCCGATCTCGATGACGCGGTGACGCCCGGCTACGCTCGAGTCTGACCGTTGCGTCCAGTAAGCGCGGCACCGCGCTGCTGGATATCCGCGATTCGTGGCGACCGTTCGAGCGTTCTCGTATAGTCGCCCTACCAGATGTCGAGCGTGTCCCATCTCGAGCGACTCAACGAGCCGCAGCGCCGGGCGGCAGCCCACGGGCAAGCGCTGCCCGGCCGTGGCGTGCGCGCCGGACCGCTGCTGATCGTGGCCGGAGCGGGCACCGGGAAGACCAACACGCTGGCGCATCGGGTGGCGCATCTGCTGATTCACGGCGTGGATCCGGCGCGCATTCTGCTGCTGACGTTCACGCGGCGCGCCGCGGCCGAGATGCGCGGCCGGGCGGCCGACGTCGCCGCGGGCGCGCTCGGGGCGGGCCGCGCTGCCGGTGCCGCGGCGCCCGGGCGGCGGCTCGCATGGGCCGGCACCTTCCACTCGATCGCCAACCGGCTGCTGCGTCACTATG
>JAJZLX010000633.1 GCA_021850555.1 Pseudomonadota bacterium
GTCCTCGTCGGGAATCTCGATCTCGAATTCTTCCTCCAGGGCCATGACCAGCTCGACCGTATCGAGCGAATCGGCACCGAGGTCATCCACGAAGGAGGCGTCATTGGTCACCTGCTCCTGCTTGACGCCCAGCTGCTCGGCCACGATGGCCTTGACCTGCTGCTCAACTGTGCTCATTAATCGGTCCTTATGTCTGAGTGATTGGACTTGCATACCGCTCGCCGGCCGGGGCGCGGCGCGGGCGCGGTATTTTAGGGGAACGCGCCAGCGCCTGCCACTCGCCTTCTGCCTCTGGGAGTCATTGATTTTCTAACGAAATGTCCCGCGGGCGGCCGCGACCGCCCCCGGAGGCGCCTCAGGGCATGTACATCCCGCCGTTGACGTGCAGGGTCTCGCCCGTGATATAGGCGGCCTGGGACGAGGCCAGAAACAGCACCGCCGCCGCCACATCCTGCGCGCCGCCGAATCGCGCGGCGGGGATCTGCCCCAGCAGCGCCGCGCGCTGCTCGTCCCCCAGCGCGCGGGTCATGTCGGTATCGATGAACCCGGGGGCGACGGCATTGACCGTGATGCCTCGCGAAGCGACCTCGCGGGCCAGCGACTTGGTGAACCCGATCAGTCCCGCCTTGGCCGCCGCGTAGTTCGTCTGCCCGGGATTGCCCGTCAGCCCCACCACCGAGGTCAGCGTGATGATCCGGCCGCGCCGCGCCTTCATCATCGGGCGCAGGCAGGCCTTGCTCAGGCGGAACACCGAGGTGAGGTCGGTCGCAATGACTTGATCCCAATCCTCGGGTTTCATGCGCAGCAGCAGCGCATCACGCGTCACCGCGGCGTTGTTCACCAGGATGTTCGGCATCTCGCCGCCAGCCTCGAGAGAGGCCAGCAGTTCCTCGATCGAAGCTGCGGCCGAGACATCCAGCACCGCGCCGCGGCCCGAGCAGCCGCAGGACTGCAGCGCCGCCGAGATCCCCGCGGCGCCCGCGGCCGTGGTTGCGGTACCGATCACGCGCGCCCCGGCACGCCCGAGCCCCAGGGCGATCTCACGCCCGATGCCGCGCGAGGCGCCGGTGACCAGCGCACAATCGCCTTCGAATTCAAGCATTGTCATCCCCGCATGCGACGGCCGCGAGCGCCTGCTCGAGCGAGCCGCTGTCCTCGAGTGCCAGGCACTCCAGATGCCCCTCGCGCCCGATGCGGCGGTTGAGCGCCGTCAGCACCTTGCCCGGACCACATTCGATGATCGGACTCAAGCGGCGCGCGATCAGCGCGCGCACGGTGTCGCTCCAGCGAACCGGACTGGCCAGCTGGCGCGTCAGCAGCCCCGGCAACTCGCCGGGGTCGCGATGTTCCCGCGCATCGACTGCGCTGATGAAGGCCAGCCGTGGCGCCCGCCAGTGCACCGCACCGAGTCGCTCGGCGAGCCGCTCGGCGGCCGGACGCATCAGACTGCTGTGCGCGGGCACGCTGACCGGCAGGACCACCGCCCGCTTGGCGCCGAGCGCCCGCGCCGCCTCGATGGCACGCTGCACCGCGGTCCGCTCGCCGGCCACCACCACCTGCCCCGGCGCGTTGAAATTCACCGCCTCGAGTACTTGGCCCTCGGCATTGTCCCGGCACACCTGGACCACCGCGGCATCCTCCAGGCCGAGGATGGCGGCCATCGCCCCGCGGTCTGCCGGCACGGCCGCCTGCATCAGCTGCCCGCGCATGCGCACCAGGGCCAGTGCCTCGGCAAACTCCAGCGCGTCCGCGGCGACCAGCGCGGTGAATTCCCCGAGACTGTGGCCGCACACAACCTGCGGCTCGGCGCCGCCGCGCTGGCGCCACAGCCGCCACAGCGCGATACCGGCGGCGAGCAGGGCCGGCTGAGTGTACTCCGTGGCGTTCAGCTGCTCGGCAGGTCCCGCCGAGATCAGTTCCCACAGGTCATAGCCCAGCACCCCGGCGGCCTCGCTGAAGGTCTCCCTCAGCGGCGCCGCATCGCTCGAGCCGGCCCATTCGCCGAGCATCCCCACCGACTGCGAGCCCTGTCCCGGAAAAACGAAGCCAAAACCCATGCGCACAACTCGAGCGACCAAAAACGGCTGCGCAGTATAGCGTGCCCGCCCGAGGGCCGCCCGCGCCGGAACCCCACCCCGATGCGGCGGTCGAACCGCTTGGTTGCGCACTCGTGCCGGCCACGCGGCGCGCATTTGTTATTATCCTGTGATCGCGCCCCCGGGCGCACCCCGGCGAGTCTTGGAACCCGGATGAGACAGCAAATCGATCGATTGCGCACAGGCCGCTACGCCGGCCGCCAGGCGCGCGGCTTCACCCTGATCGAGATCATGGTCGTGGTGGTCATCATCGGACTGCTCGCCGCCGTGATCGTGCCTGAGGTCGTCAACAAGGTCAGCGAGGCGCGCGTGGCCAAGGCCAAGGAGGACATCCAGAGCCTCGAGACGGCCCTCACCGAGTACCGGCTCGACAACTCGACCTATCCGACCACCCAACAGGGCCTCGAGGCGCTGGTGAAGAAACCGAGCGGCTCGTCGCTGCCCAATTGGCACGGCCCGTACATCCAGCGCTTGAGCCTCGATCCCTGGGGCCATCCGTACCACTATGTCTACCCCGGCACGCACGGACTGCCCTATGACCTCTACAGCCTCGGTCCGACCAATCGGCCGGGTGGCACGGGTAACGATGCCGAAATCGCCAATTGGAACCTCACCAACACCAACTGACCACGCGCCGAGGACTGCCGGAGCGCGGCGCGGCGGTGCCGCCCGTGGCTTCACACTCATGGAGATACTGGTGGTGCTGGCGATCATCACCATCGTCACCGCCGGAGTGCTGCTGTCGCTGAACCTCGGCGGCGGCGACTCGGCGCTGAAGACAGCCGGGCGGCGTCTGGCGTCGCTGATGCGCTACACGCGCAGTCAGGCGGAGCTGCAAACCCGCAATTACGGCATTCTCTTCGGCCCGCGGGGCTATCAGTTCCTGGTGTTCTCCGAGGAACACAACCAGTGGCGCACCGTCAGCGGCGATCAGGTTCTGCGCAAGCGCCGCCTGCCCCCGGGCGTGTCGGTGCAAGTCGCGCTCGAGGGCCGGCGGATCGTGCTTCGCGACCCGCACCGCCGGGACGGCGCCGCACTCACGCCCCAGGTGATGATCTACTCGAGCGGCGATCTGTCCTCCTTCAGCGTGACGCTCGAGCAGACCGGAACGCATCATGGACTGGTCATCAAGCCCGACGCCGACGGCCGCATCGTCGAGCGGCCCCTGGGCGCAGCGGCACATTGATGCGCGCGCGCGGCTTCACGCTGATCGAGGTGCTGGTGGCGCTGGCGATCGTGACCATCGGCATGGCGGCGGTGCTCGAGGCGCTCACCTCCTCGGCGAACGTGACACTGTTTCTGCGCCACAAGACCTTCGCCGAATGGGTTGCGCTCAATCATCTCGAACTCGTACGGCTCTCGGGCCAGTACCCCCACAACGGCACCAGCACCGGCAAGGTCAAGTTTGCCAAGAGCACGTGGCGGTGGCGCCAGAAGGTGACCGACACGCCGGTGCCGGGCGTGCAGCGCATCGAAGTCATGGCGCGTCCGAAGAGCCAGTCGCGGGGCTGGACTGCCAGTGTCACCGGATATCTCGGCCGCGCCATCGCGGCGCCCAATCCACTCGCGCCGCAATGGATCCAAGGCACGATTGCACCGATGGCGCCCGGGGCCCCCACCGCCCCCGGTGTCCCCGGCGCCCCGGCCCAGCCCCTGCCGGGGGCAACCCAGTCACTGCCATGAGGCGCGCCCCGACGCCGCGCCCCGTGCGCGGATTCACGCTGATCGAGACGCTGGTGGCGATCTTCATCGCCGCCATCATGTTTGCCATCGGTTACGGTGTCATCATGCAGTCGCTGCGCGCGCGCAAGGCAATCCGCGCCGATCAGCACCAGCTGCTCGCACTGCAGAACGCTCTGCGCGTCATGGAGCAGGATTTCGTACAGCTCGCGCCGCGCCCGATCCGCTCCCCGAACGGCCAGGGGTGGCAGCCGGCCCTGGAGGCGAGCCCCACCACCCAGCCGATGGTGATGTTGACACGCGACGGCTGGAGCAACCCCCTCGGTCTGCAGCGCCCCGAGCTCGAGCGGGTCGCCTACGAATTCAAGAAGGGCACGCTGATCCGGCTGCACTGGAACGTGCTCGATCCAACCCTCTCGGACAAACCGGTCAAGCGTAATCTGCTTGAGCATCTCACCGGTGTGCAGCTGCGCTACCTGAACCTGGATCGCCAATGGCTGACGGCGTGGCCGCCGCCGACGCCGGGGGCGGAAGCCACCCTCGACGCGTACTACCGCATGCGCCCTCTGGCTGTCGAGGTGACTCTCGATACCCGCCGCTGGGGCAAGATCGTGCGGATCTTCGGGGTGCCGGGATGAGCCGCGCCGGCATGCCGTTCGTGGCCCCGCCCGCTCGCCAGCGCGGCATCGCGCTGCTGGTGGCGATCCTGCTGGTCGCGCTCGCCACGGTCATCGCCGCGGCCTTGGCTTACGACAATGCAATGACCGCGCGGCAGACCATCGCCACTCTGGACTACAACCAGGCCCTGCTGGTGACCCAGGGCACCGAGGCATTCGCCGCCTACGGACTGCAGCAGACGTACCGCGCGCAACCCAGTCTCACCGACACCGCGCAGCCCTGGGCCGAGCCGATCGGTCC
>JAJZLX010000273.1 GCA_021850555.1 Pseudomonadota bacterium
TGCACCGTCGGTCGATCGAGCCTCGCGTAGTCGCTGCTCGAGGGCGGGCCGCGGCGCACCACCCGCATGGGCGGCTCGGTGCGTGTCTCACGCTGTGGCGTATGTTCGCGATGCGCTGCAGCCGCCACCTGGGGCCGCTCTGCCACCGCGGCGGGCCGGCCGAGTCCGGTGGCGACCACCGTCACGCGCACCTGATCGCTGAGGTCCGGGTCGATGACCGTACCGACCACCACGGTGGCGTCCTCCGATGCAAACTCCTTGACGATCTGACCAACCTCCTGGAACTCGCCGATCGACAGGTCCATGCCCGCCGTGACGTTCACCAGGATGCCGTGCGCACCGGCCAGATTGATCTCCTCGAGCAGCGGCGAGGATACGGCGGCCTCGGCCGCGGCCCGCGCCCGGCCTTCGCCGTTCGCCGCGCCGGTGCCCATCATGGCCATGCCCGTCTCGGACATCACCGTGCGCACGTCCGCGAAATCGACGTTGATGAGCCCGGGACGGGTGATCAGCTCGGCGATGCCCTGCACCGCTCCCTGCAATACCTGGTTGGCCGACTTGAAGGCATCGAGCAGCGTGGTCTGCGCCCCGAGCACGGTGAGCAGCTTCTGATTGGGAATGGTGATGAGCGAGTCACAGTACTTGCCGAGTTCGGCGATGCCGTGCTCGGCGACGTGCGAGCGCTTGCCGCCCTCCATCTCGAACGGCCGGGTCACCACCGCCACGGTGAGAATCCCCATCTCCTTGGCGATCTGCGCGACCACCGGAGCGCCGCCGGTGCCGGTGCCGCCGCCCATGCCCGCGGTGATGAACAGCATGTCGCAGCCCTTGATGAGCTCGACGATGCGGTCGCGGTCCTCCATGGCCGCCTGGCGGCCCACCTCCGGATCGGCGCCGGCGCCGAGCCCCTTGGTGATGTTGCTGCCGATCTGCAGCGCGGTCTTGACTTTCGCGTGCTTCAGGGCCTGCGCGTCGGTGTTGACGCACATGAATTCCACGCCTTCGATTCCGGTCGTCATCATGTGGGCAACGGCATTTCCGCCGCCGCCGCCGACGCCGATGACCTTGATCACGGCGCTCTGGCTGTAGGCATCCATCAGTTCGAACATTGTGCGCTCCTCATTGAATGCGGGTTAAGTCGGTAAAGATCGCTCGAAGTCAGAAGTTCCCCTGGAACCAGGTGCGCATGCGGCCGAAAGCCGTCTTTGCGTTGCCGCCCAGGGACCGCCCGCGGCGCGCGGGCAGGATGTTGTCACGCGCATAGAGCAGCAGCCCCACGCCCGTGGAGAAAACCGGATTGCGGACCACTTCGGTGAGCCCATGCACTTCCTGCGGCATGCCGAGGCGCACCGGCACGTGGAACACCTCCTCGGCGAGCTCGATGGCCCCTTCCATGCGGGCGCTGCCGCCGGTGAGCACGATGCCCGCGACGATGAGTTCCTCGAAACCGCTCCTGCGCAACTCTTCGCGCACCAGGCCGAACAGCTCCTCGTAGCGCGGCTCGACGACCTCGGCGAGCGTCTGGCGCGCGAGGCGACGCGCCGGCCGGTCGCCGACGCTCGGCACCTCGATGCTCTCATCGGGGTTGGCGAGCTGCGAAAGCGCGCAGGCATAGCGGATCTTGATGTCCTCGGCGTGCTGGGTCGGGGTCCGCATGGACACCGCGATGTCGTTGGTCACCTGGTCGCCGGCGATCGGAATCACGGCCGTGTGGCGAATCGCACCCTGGATGAAGACCGCGATGTCGGTGGTGCCGCCGCCGATATCGACCATGCACACGCCGAGCTCCTTCTCGTCGTCGGTGAGCACCGCGAAACTCGAGGCAAGCTGCTCGAGCACCACGTCGCCGACCTCCAGCCCGCAGCGTTTAATGCACTTCTCGATGTTCTGCGCGGCGCTGTCGGCTCCGGTGACGATGTGCACCTTGGCTTCGAGGCGCACTCCCGACATGCCGATCGGATCGCGGATGCCTTCCTGGCCGTCGACGATGAACTCCTGGGGCAGCACATGCAGGATCTTCTGGTCCGCGGGGATCGCGACCGCCCTGGCCGCGTCGATCACGTGACCGACGTCGCCATGGGTCACTTCGCGGTCGCGGATCGCGACCACTCCATGGGAATTGAGACTCCTGACGTGACTGCCGGCGATGCCGGCGTACACGGAGTGGATCTCGCAGCCGGCCATGAGCTCGGCCTCCTCCACGGCCCGCTGGATCGACTGCACGGTCGACTCGATGTTGACGACCACGCCCTTCTTCAGCCCCCGCGAGGGCTGCGAGCCGACCCCGAGCACTTCGATGGCGCCGTCGGCACCGACCTCCCCGACCAGGGCGAGGACCTTGGAGGTGCCGATATCGAGGCCCACGATGAGATCTCTGTCGGACCGTTTACGCATCGCGAACCTCCTGTTTGCGGAGCGCAAAGGCGCGGGCGGTGGCGCTGGCGAGCCTGTGGTGTGAGCCTGATGAGGCAGCCGGCCGTGCGTGCCGGCTTTCGCTTGGTATTGCATTGTGCGACGCACCTTTACGCCAACCGATGGCGAAACCGTTCGTGTAACGCATGTCTACGTGCGAGATCTGTGCGGCGCGGCGCTCGACGATGCCGAGCGCCGCGCTCATGAACCTGTCGAACCGCTCCTCGACCTGGGAGTGCCCGAGCCTCACCGTGATGCCGTCGGTCAGCGTGAACTGCCAGGTGCCGCGCGCATCGAGACTGAGCGCTGCGATGGCGAGTCCGCTCGACGCCAGACGATCCTGCATCGCCAGATACCGTTGCGTGACCTGCTGCTGCGCGCCTTCGGGACCGCTCAGCAGCGCCAGCCCCGGGGGCACGGGCTGCGCGTGCGTCACGAACTCCGTGCCGCTCGCATTGACCAGTCCGTCGCCGTCCCAGCGGGCCGCGGCCACCTGTTCCCGCACCCACACGTCGAGGCCGTGCGGCCAGGCACGCTGCACGCTGGCGGACGCCACCCACGGGAGCGCCTGCACCGCGCGGCGCACGGCCGGCAGGCTCACCGTGAGCAGCCCGGCGCCGTGCACCTGTTGCGCAACCGTCTGCTCGATCTGCAGCGGCGAGACGTGCGCGAATCGACCGGTGACGGTCACCGTGCGAATCGGCTGATCGAGCGCCCACAGCGCCGCGAAAACCACGACCAGGACCACGGCGGCGGCGAGCGCCCGGGAAAGCCAGCGCCTGGGAGGCGTCTCGGGGCGCTGGCTGGCGCGGCGGTTACGGGTCCGTCTGAACATCGCGCTACGGACCTCCTGCGCTGCTCGCCGGAGGGCGACGGCGCACGAAGCTGGTCTCGAGCACCCTCCAGACGAGCTCGTCGAAGTCGATGCCGGCGGCACGGGCCGCCATCGGCACCAGCGAGTGGCCGGTCATGCCGGGCACGGTGTTGATCTCGATGAGCAGTGGCCGTCCCGAGACATCGAGCATGAAATCGGCCCGTCCCCAGCCCTCGGCTGCCGCGGCCTCGAAGGCCGCGAGCGCGAGGCGCCTCAGGTGCTGTTCGGCGGGCGCCGATAGCCCCGAAGGGCAGTGATAACGCGTGTCCCCGCGCCGGTATTTCGCCTCGTAGTCGTAGAACGCCCGCGGTGTCTCGATGCGGATCGACGGCAGCGCCTCGCCCTGCAGCAGCGCCACCGTATACTCGCGCCCGGCCACCCACGACTCGGCAAACACGCGCCGGTCGGTGAGGCGGGCGGCCGCATACGCCGCCGCCAGTTCCCCGGCGCATTCGACCTTGGTGATGCCGACACTCGAGCCCTGGCTCGCCGGCTTGACGATGAGCGGCAGCCCGAGCCGCTCGATCGCCAACTCGAAATCGCGCGCTCCCCCGAGCTCCACCGCCTCCGGGCTCGCCACGCCGATGGCTTGGGCGAGCCGCTTGGTACGCAGTTTGTCCATGCCGATCGCCGAACCCATGACGCCGCTTCCGGTGTAGGCGATCCCCAGGCACTCGAGCGCACCCTGTACGGTGCCGTCCTCGCCGCCCGTGCCATGCAGCGCGATCCAGGCCCGATCGACACGCTGACCGATGAGCTCGCCGAGCGGACGCTCGCGCGGATCGAACCCCTCGGCATCGACACCGCGGCGCCTGAGCGCAGCGAGCACCGCGTGGCCCGAGAGCAACGAGATCTCCCGCTCGCTCGAGTCACCGCCGGCAAGCACCGCGACCCGTCCGAATTCCTCCGCGCGATTCGCGCGTCTCGCCCAGACCGGATCGTACTGCAACCGCATCAGGCCGCCTCCCCCACGATGCGCACCTCGGGATCGAGCCTCACTCCATGGGCCCGCTCGACCGACTCACGCACCTTCAGCATCAGCGTTTCGATGTCGGCGGCCGTCGCGGTGCCGTGATTGATGATGAAGTTCGCGTGCTTGCCCGAGACCGATGCGCCGCCGATCGTCAGCCCCTTCAATCCGGCCGCCTCGATCAGCCGCGCCGCGTGATCTCCGGGCGGGTTGGTGAACACCGAGCCGCAGCTCCACTCGCCGATCGGCTGCGACGCGCGGCGCCGCGCCAGCAGTTCGTTGACCTCGCTGTCGTGCCCGGCGGGACGCTTCTCGAAGCTCAGCGTGGCGGCAACGAACCATTCCTGCGCCTGCGGAGGCTCGACATGCCGATAGCCGACACGATATTCACCCGCCGCCCGCCGGTGCTCGCGTCCTTCCCGATCGAGGGTC
>JAJZLX010000620.1:0-2303 GCA_021850555.1 Pseudomonadota bacterium
TTTATTCCAGCGGGCGGGTATTGCGAAGCTGAAAGTCCGCAGATAAGTTCTGGTGAGCGAGAGCGACCCGAGGACGCGAGATGAATGGGCGGCCATGTGCCACCTGGGCCGTCGGTGGTAAGACAGGCCGGTAGTTTCGGCCGAATTTTCGGCGAAACTCCCCCTTTGCATTCTCGCGCCGACCATCTAGATTCGGCGCTCCCGTGGTGACGCGGTAGCCGTGAGGCAACGGGCCTTGCCGGGCTGCGAGCACACTCCCCTGAACAGCGATGGATGAGCCATGATCGGTCGCGAACTCTATTCGATAAAAGAAGCGCGGGAGCTGCTCGGCGGCATCTCGCGAAATTCGATCTACGAGCTTCTACGCTCGGGCAATCTTCCGAGCGTGGTCCTGGGCTGCCGGCGGTTCATCGCCGCTACGGCGATCGCGGAGCTCATCGAAAAGTCGACGACAAGGGTGAGCCCATCCAGGGACTGCGCCCGCTCGCGCATCTCGGCCCAGAAGACCCTGCCCTTCTGTTTGTCGTCTGCGGTCGGCAGCCGATCCCGTTCGGTCAAGCAGCCTGGTACTGCCGAGCACGGTCATGCGCCCTGTCGGAAGAGGCCGTAGATTTGGACTCTCTCTCTGCTGTCACAGCTCTTCGCAATTCGCGATAGAGCGCCTTCTGTAGTGTCCGCGATGAGTACCGCCCTTGTCCGAGTTGGAATTGGTTTGATGGCAGGATAGCGACGTGTCCGCGTTTGCAGCACATCGCCCCGTATCATCGACGGCGGAACCGGCCGCCAAGGCGCCTGCCCCTTGCATCACAGCCCGACCCTCTGTAGTCGAGAAGATGCGCTTTAGGGCGTTGGCCCTCCGCTCCGGAATGTCCGAATCGGCTCTCGCGCTCGTGGCGATCCGGAGTCTCTTGGGTCCGGACGGCAAGACATCTGAGGCTACGGCTGCGATGGAGCGCCTCGCTGCGACCGACCGGATCACCATTCGCCTGCGCCCCGGGGACGGGGCGGTGATCGCTCGCCGGGCGGCCGCGCGCGGCATGAAGGCATCGGGGTATCTTTCGGCGCTCGTCCGGGCACACGTCCTCGGGAATCCCCCGCTCCCTCACGCGGAACTCCCCGCCTTGAAATCGAGCGTGACGGTCTTGGCCGGGCTCGGACAGGTCTTCGCTCGCCTGGCGCGTTGCCCCGCACTTACCGATACGGACCGGGAGATACTACGGAAGGATATCGCCCATGTTCGGATCGTCCTCGCCGGCCTCGAACAGCAAACGCACGATCTCGCCAAAGCCGCGCTGATCGCCTGGGAGAGCCGCAGTGACTAGCCGGCCGTTCCGGGTACCTGCAGACGCCCCAGCCCCTCTGGCTGTCGTCAGCCACCCAAGGCGGGGGCCAGGAGTATCGGCACGGCTCACAGTCGGCCAGATCGAGCAAATACGACGCACCGTGCGGCGGGCACCGGGGTCCGCTTGATTTCGATGCCAAAAGTGCCGGTAGGATTTCTCGGTGATTCTAGAGGCCGAGGCGAGATTTGCTAGCTGGTTCAAGCGGTTGCTGTTCGGCTTTCTGGCGGGCTATGGTGGCGCCCTGCGGGGAGGTCCAGAACATGAACGACTGGCAGTCGACGTGGCTGGGGCGGCGGTCACTGCCGCGTGATCTGAGCGGCTTCGAGATCGAGGCGTTCTTCACGTTTTCCGGCAACGAGCGGCGGGTGATCGAGGAGCGCCGTGGCCCCGCGCTCAAGATCGCTTTGGCGCTGCAGATCGGTTTCCTGCGTATGAGTGGGCGACTGCTGGAAGCGGTGCGCATGGTCCCGCCAGCGTTGTGGCAGCACCTGGGTCAGCAATTCGACGTAACCGCCCCGGATCTGGCGTCGCTGCGCGCGATGTATCGGCGCCGCCGGACACTGTTTGAGCATCAGGAACTCGCCTGCGAGACGCTCGGTTTTCACTGGCTCGCAGAGCCACAGCGACGTGCCCTGATGCGCGTACTGCGCGAAGAACTCGCCCGGACGCGCGATCGAGCACGGCTGCTGCAGTTCGCGCGCCGCTGGCTGTATGAGCATCGGCTTATCGTGCCGCGCGAGCGCGAACTGCGCACGATGATCGCCAAGGCGATCCGCGCGCACGAGGCAGAGCTTGCCCGTACGATCGTCGGGGCCGTCGATCCGGCGTTGCTGGGCGAGTGGCGGACGATCCTGAGGCGGCTCCGCGAAAGCGGTGCGACGGTGCAGAGCTGGCTGTGGGCGGCGCCGGCGAAGCATTCCTCCCGACAGATCGAGGAGGTCCTCGAGCGGGTCGAGCTGT
>JAJZLX010000620.1:2313-4676 GCA_021850555.1 Pseudomonadota bacterium
AACCTGCGCGCACGATCGAAGTGGCGTGTTTCCTGCGCCATTGCCTGCTGGTGAGCACCGATCGGCTGCTGCTGATGGTGCGCCGACGGGTGGCGGATTTGTGGCGCATTGCTGCCGTCGGAGTCGATGCCAAGCTGACCGACTGGGCGCGGCTGTATCAGGAGCTGCTCGGTGAGCTTGCCCGGCTGGTCAGCGACCCGGGAGTCTCGAGCGAGACGATGCGCGAGCAGCTCCTGTCGCTCATTCAAGCGCACCGCGCCCGCCGTCCCCGCAGCCGTGCCGAGATCGTGCGCGAGCGATTGATCGAGGGCGTACGTCCGGTGCGTGCGCTCCTGAAGGCATTGACGAGGTTGCCCTGGCAGGCCGCCCCGGCGCACCCGCTGCTCGAGGCCCTCGGCGTGTTGCGTGGGCTCTACGAGCGCGACAGGCATGATCTGCCGGTATCTCTCGACTTGCCCGTGGGTCGGGTCTGGCGCGCCGCGCTCGAGAGCCCCGACCGCGAGCGCGCATTCGCGGCCCTGGAAGTCGCGACGCTCTTGAACCTGCGCCGGGCTCTACGCAACGGCACCGTCTGGATCGAACACAGCCTCAGCTTCCGCAGCCGCGAGACGCTGTTCATTCCCGAGCCACAGTGGCAACAAAGCCGCCGTGCCCACTATCGGCGGCTCTCGTTGTCGGCGGACCCGAAGGATTTCCTCGAACCGTTGATCGAACGGGCCCAGGTGGGTGTGGCGGCGGTCGCCGAAGCCGCCGGCGCCGGCGTGCTCAAGGTCGACGACGAGCTGCATCTGACGCCGCTCGCGGCGCAGGAGGAGGACCCGAAAATCGAGAAGCTGCGCATCGCCCTCGATCGTCGCATCGGGGAGGCGCAGCTACCGCAGATCATCCTGGGCGTGGATGCGCAGGTGCGCTTCAGCTGGATCATGTTGGGCAGAGAACCGCGTTCGGCGAGCGAGCTGCTGATGGTCTATGCCGGCGCTCTCGGCGGCCGAGACCGCGCGCATGATCCCGCAGCTCTCCCCCGCCTCGGTCCGGGCCGCCATGAAGTGGGCGGGCGATGAGCGGCGCTTGGCGCAAGCGTGCAGCGCCATCCTGGCGCTCATGCATCGCCATCCGATCTGTGCCACCTGGGGGCGAGCGGATCTGGCTTCCTCCGACATGATGAGCCTGGAGACCCACCGGCGCGTGTTCCTCGCGCGCAATGATCCGAGGCGCCAGACCCCCTCGGTCGGGATCTACTCCCACACCCGCGATCGCTTCGGGATCTCCTATGCACAGCCCATCCTGCTCAACGAGCGCCAGGCCGGCGCCGCCATCGAAGGCGTGGTGCGCGACGAGCGCCTCGAGACCACTCAGCTCGCCGTCGATACCCACGGTTACACTGACGCCGGCATGTCCCTCGCCCGGGGTGTGGGGTTTGACCTGTGTCCGCGCCTGAAGGCCCTGAAGGATCGACACTTGTTCCTGCCGCGCGGGAGCGAGGTCCCCGCGATCCTGAACTCGATTTGTCACGCCCATCTCGATCCGGCCAAGATCGAAGCACAGTGGGACCGGATGGTGCACCTGTTTGCCTCCGTTCACAGCGGCCACACCAGCGCGATCAATGCGCTCACGCGCTTTGGCTCAGCCGCGCGCGGCGATCCGCTGTACGAGGCGCTCGTGCAGCTCGGGCAGCTGCTGCGGACCGTGTTCCTGGCCGACTACTTCGTCAACGAGGTCTTTCGCCGGGAACTGCTGCGGGTGCTCAATCGCGGCGAGTCCGCCAACGCCTTGAAGCGCGCGATCTACGCCGGCCGCGTGGCCAGCTACCAAGCCAAGCAACCCGATGAAATGCAGGCCGTGGCGGACGCCCTGAGCCTGCTGGCCAACCTCGTGATGGCCTGGAATACGATGAAAATGCAGTCGATCCTCGATCGCTGGAACGTGCGGCGCGCGACCGCGGTGCCGCCGGAGCTGATCGGGCGCATCGCGCCCACGCGCACCGAGGGGATCAACCTGCGCGGGGTCTTCAGCTTCCCCATCGAGCAATACGCCGTGCAGCTGCTCCCGTCACTCTCGGCAGCGAAATCAGGGCCTGCGGCAGCCTCGTAGGGGCCCAAAGCGCGCCGCGAAACACGCCTTCCGCAACGAACAGAACACCCAATCCGATCAACCCCTTGCAGAGAAGTACCCAAATTTCCCGAGAAAAACGCCCTCTCGCTACCGGCACTTTCGGCACCAAAATCAAGGGGACCCCTACGCCCACGGTGGCCAGGCGCAGAACACGCCGGTCCGTGGCCACCACAAGATCGGATGCGGAACCGCGGACAATTGGTGGGAGCCGTCTTACCCTCGAGCCGAGCGCCCTGAAGAGAGGCCGCGGC
>JAJZLX010000601.1 GCA_021850555.1 Pseudomonadota bacterium
CCCGGGAGGGCCGCGAGCGCCAGAATGGCAAGGTATCTCATGATGACTCCTTACTTTGGTCTTCCCATGCGATCCGCAGGATCAAAGCTTCGCTCCGAAGTGCGGCCCCGCCCTACCCGAGCAGACTTTCCCGCCGATACAACCGTCCGGCGAGCCGGACCAGCACCGCCGCCGACACCAGCGTGACAGCGACCGAGACGAGGCTGTAGGAGGCCGGCAGGGGCTCGGCGCGCAGCACACTCATGATGAGGAACTGCTGGCCGAGAAACGGCACCGCCATCAGCGGCAGGCTCGACCGCAGCCCCAGGATGCTCGCAAACATCAGCGGCATGGTCGGAATGAACACGATGAGCGAGACGTAGGTCTGCGCCTCCCGGTAACTGCGCGTAAACGACGCCACCAGAGTCATCAACGCCGCGCCGAGCGGAATCAAAGGCACGCAGTCGAGCACGATCGCCGCCACGCCTGCGGGACCGAGGTCGACGCTCATGCCCAGCCGAGCCAATCCCACATGCTGCAGCATCACATCGAAGCCCGACACGGTCAGCGCCAGGGACACCAGCATCATCGCGCCCGCCGCCAGCGTCTTGCCGTAGACCAGCTGCTCGCGCTCGACGGGCAGGGTGAGCAGCGGCTCGAGCGAGCCGCGCTCGCGCTCCCCCGCGGTCGCGTCGATCGCCAGATACAGCCCGCCCATCATCATGGTGAGCAATATGACATAGCCCAGGCCTCCCAGTACCAGCACGGAGCGGCTTTGAGGCGTCGAGATGTCGATCGGGTGCACCGCGATGGGCGTCAGGAGGAGCGGATTCAGGCCCCGCGCCACCAGGCGCAGCTTGGCGATCTCCCCGCCGTAGGCTTCGACCAGCCGCTCTACCCGCTCGAGCGCCTCCTGCTCGGACCGATTGGACTCGTTGGCATACAGGCGCAGCGACGCGGGCCGCCCGGCGGCGAGCCGGACGCCGAAGTCGCGCGACACATAGATCAACGGCCTGTGCAGCCGCTCGACCAGGCGGCGGGCTCCCGCCCGATCCGTTCCGACCTCCACGGTCCGGACCCCGTACTGATGAAGGAAGGCCAGCAGATGCGGCGCACGCTGCGCATGCGCCACCGTCAGATGCACGGGCCGGGTGCTCTGGGTCCTGCCGTGATGGATGCCGATCGACAACAGGGCGGCGAACAACGCCGGCATGAGCACCGGTCCCACGATGAGCGCGGTGATCAGCGAGCGCCGGTCGCGCAGGTTCTCGCGGAACTCCTTGCGAAAGACACGCCAGATCGCGCTGCGAGGCTTCATCGCCCGATGTCCTCCCCGGACGCGCTCTGCGCATCCTCGATTCCGACCAGCCGCACGAAGGCCTCTTCCAGCGACTCCGTCCCGGCCTGCGCCCGAAGCTCCTCCGGAGCACCGTGTGCGGCCACCTTGCCATGCGCGATGACGACCACCGCATCGCACAGCGCCGCCACTTCCTGCATGACGTGACTGGAAAACAGGATGCAATGGCCCTGATCGCGCAACCGGCGCAACAGCCCCCGCAGCGTCCTCACCGCCATGACATCGAGTCCGTTGGTCGGCTCATCCAGCAGCACATTGCGCGGATGGTGGACCAGGGCGCGGGCGAGCGCCGTCTTCACCCGCTGGCCCTGGGAGAATCCCTTCGCCGCCCGGTCGGCGAACTCCCGCATCTCCAGCTGGCCGATCAGCTCCTCGGCGCGCGAGCGCGCGTCGCTGCCCGCCATGCCGTGCAGAGAAGCGAAGTAGAGAATGTTCTCCCGTGCCGTGAGGTGAGGATACAGACCCGCCCCGGACGGCAGCACCCCCATGCGCCGGCGCGCCTCGAGCGGCGCCGTCAGGACGCTCGTGCCGTCGATCCAAGCCTCCCCGCCGTCCGGCGTCAGGACCGTGTAGAGCATGCGCAGGGTGGTCGACTTGCCGGCGCCGTTGGGGCCGAGCAGACCCGTGATGCGCCCATCGGGAGCGCTGAAGCTCACCCCGTCGACGGCGGTGACGGAGCCGAAGCGCTTGACCAGGCCGCGGGCGTCGATCATGGCCCCGGCCCGTTCGGGGTCAGGAAGAAGGGCATCGGGCGCAGGTTGCGCAGACACTCGGTGTCGAGGCCCGCCACCGAGGCGCGCCGCACGAACTGCGCCATCACCCGGCCCATGCACGGATCCATGAGCTGCCCATGTCCGAACCCCGGAATCACCAGGCTCAGGCTGTGCGTGAAGCCGCGCGCGGCTTCGGCGGCGTAGCGCGGCGGGGTGATGGGGTCGTCTGCGCCCGAGAGCAGCAGCGCCGGCACATCCGAATGCAGCGGCATGTGAAAGTCCGGGCCCACCGGCCCGCGTGGCCACAGCTTGCACAGCTCTTCCAGGTCGTCTATGGGAGCCGTGCCGAGAAAAGTGTGATGCATCCGGGCACGTTGCGCAGCGGTGATGTGAAAGAAGGGAACGTCTTCGGAGCACACCACGGTGTTGTTCATGCCGTCCGCGATGGCATTGTCATAGACGTGGTCGATCAGCGCAAACTGGCCCGCCAGAGGACCGAAGTCTCCGGCGGCGGCCTCGTGCAGGTCGAGGGGCAGGAGCGCCGCCAGAGCCGGCGTGTAGCTGGCCAGGCGCAGCACCTGCGCCAGTTGATAGTTGGTGAACTCGATCCGGCGCGGCTTGCCGCCCCGACCCGCCAGGGTGACCTGCGCCGGATGAGCGGCGAGCGCCGTGCGCACCTGGCGGTACACCTGCTCCGGGTTGCCGAAACGAGCGCGGCAGGCGCTGCGCCGTGCGCACGCGGCGAGGATGCGTGAGAGCGCGCGCTGCGCATCGATCGAGCTCATGGCGCCGATGGCCACCTGGGGCGGCACCACGCCGTCCAGGATGACGCTGCGAACCCGGCCCGGGTAGCGGCGAATGTATTCCTGTGCGACCACCGTACCGTAGGAGGATCCATACAGGTTGATCCGCCGATACCCGAGCGCGGCCCGCACCCGGTCGAGGTCCTGCACCGCCAGATCGGTCGTGTAGAAGCGCACGCGTGCATGCTTGCGCAGCCGCTTCAGGCAGCGCTCGGTCTCGGCGGCGATCCGCTCCGGGGTCGGCGGACCGCCCTCCCCCCTGCCCGGCCCGCACTCGAGGGCGTTGGATCCGGCCGTGCCGCGCTGGTTGACCAGGACGATGTCGCGGTCGCGGTGGATCAGCGCAAACGCGGGCGCGACGCTCGCATAAAAAGCTGTCGCCGCCTCGCCAGGACCGCCCGCCAGCACGAACAGCGGATCGGGCCGCCGGACCGTGCTGATCGCCGGCACGACCGCCACGGAGAGCCTGATCTGCCTCGCGGCCGGCCGCGCAGGGTCCTCCGGCACCGACAGGTGCCCGCACTCGGCCTTCACCAGGCTCAAGCCGCCGGCGGAGCGCAGCTCACAAGGCTTGAGCGGCAGCGGCCGGCGCGCCGGCGCGGCGTGACCCGCCGCGCTGACAGCGGCAAGCCCCAGGCTCAGCAGGAGGATGGCCATTCGCACGGTGAGCGTCATTCTAAAGCAAGGGTCCCGGCAGCGCTGTCTCGGCTCGCCGTCCCGCAGCAGCCAACCGCATGTGCCGCCGGCCGCCGAGGGAGCCCGGGCTCACTTCGGGCTCGCGAGCCGGGACAGGCCGCTCCCCTGGCCGCCCAAAGCGCCAGAAACGCTTCGGGCCGTTACAATAGGCGGATGCGTTTCGCCCATCCCTTCGAGGTCATCGTCATCGGTGGCGGTCATGCCGGCACGGAGGCGGCGTTGGCCGCGTCCCGCATGGGAGCTCGCACCCTGCTGCTGACCCAGAGCATCGAGACCGTGGGCCAGATGAGCTGCAATCCGGCCGTCGGCGGCATCGGCAAAGGTCACCTCGTGCGGGAGATCGATGCCCTCGGTGGCGCCATGGCGCGCGCCACCGACCGCGCAGGCATCCAGTTCAGGACGCTGAACGGCAGCAAGGGTCCGGCGGTGCGTGCCACTCGAGCCCAGGCCGACCGACAGCTGTACCGGCAGGCCATCCGAGCGGCGCTCGAGAGCGAGCCGCGTCTGTCGGTGTTTCAGCAGGAAGCGGCGGACCTCGTGGTCGAGGGGGAGAGCATCCGGGGTGTCGTCACAGTCACCGGAATCGTCTTCGAGGCACCTTGCGTGGTCCTCACCGTGGGCACCTTCCTCGGCGGGCGGATCCACGTGGGCCTGGACAACTATGCCGGCGGCCGGGCCGGCGACCCGCCCTCGAGCCGCCTGGCCGCGCGCCTGCGGGAGCTGCCGCTGCGCGTCGGCCGGCTGAAAACCGGCACTCCACCTCGCATCGACGGGCGCACGCTCGATTACTCCGTGATGATGCGCCAGGCGAGCGACGATCCGCTGCCGGTGTTCTCCTTCCTGGGACGCGCGAGCGAGCATCCGCGGCAGGTGGACTGTTTCATCACCCACACGAACGAGCGCACGCACGAGATCATCCGGGCGGCGAGCGAGCGCTCGCCGATGTTCACCGGCGCAATCGAGGGCGTGGGCCCGCGCTACTGTCCATCCATCGAGGACAAAGTCTTCCGCTTCGCCGACCGGACTTCGCATCAGATCTTCGTCGAGCCCGAAGGGCTCTCGACCCACGAGATCTACCCCAATGGCATCTCCACCAGCCTGCCGTTCGATGTGCAGTACGCGTTGGTGCGCAGCATTCCTGGATTCGAGAATGCGCATCTGACGCGCCCCGGCTACGCGATCGAATACGACTTCTTCGATCCCCGCGATCTGCGCCCCTCGCTCGAGACCCGCGAGCTGCACGGCCTGTATTTCGCCGGCCAGATCAACGGCACCACCGGTTACGAGGAAGCCGCGGCCCAGGGGCTGCTCGCCGGCATCAACGCCGCGCTCGCTGTCCGGGGACGCGAGGCGTGGGGGCCGAGGCGCAGCGACGCTTACCTGGGCGTGCTCGTCGACGATCTGGTCACGCGCGGCACCCGCGAGCCGTACCGCATGTTCACCAGCCGCGCCGAGCACCGGCTGCTGCTGCGGGAAGACAACGCCGACCTGCGGCTGACGCCCATCGGACGCGAGCTCGGTCTCGTGGACGATGAGCGCTGGCGGCTGTTCGAGGCCAAGCGGTGCCTCGTCGATCGGGAAGTCGAGCGCCTGCAGGGCGTACGGCTGCGGCCGGATGATATCAGTGCGCAATGGTGCGAGCGTATTCTCGGTGGAATGCTCAGCCGCGACGTATCGGCGTTCGAGCTGTTACGCCGCCCGGAAGTCGGGCATGAGGCGCTGTTGGAAGTCGCAGGAGCGGACACGGCCGCAGCAGTCGACGACCGCCTGCCCGCCCAGGTGCGGGTCCAGGTGGAGGCACGGGCCAAGTACGCCGGATACATCGAGCGCCAGCATGAGGAAATCGACCGCCAGCGCCGCAACGAGGAGACCCTGTTGCCCGAGGACATCGACTACACGCAAGTGGCCGGACTCTCGCACGAGGTGCGCGCCCGGCTCACCGAATATCGTCCGGCCACGGTCGGACAGGCGAGCCGGGTGCCGGGCGTGACGCCCGCGGCCGTGACCTTGCTGTTGGTACACATGAAGAGACGCCGCCTGGCCGCCGGCGAGCGCGCTTGAGCACCTTCCTCAGCCGGCTCAGGAGCTGTTGGGAGCGCAGCGGCTCGCTGGTGTGCGTGGGGCTCGACCCGGAGATCGAGCGGTTCCCGTCCCAGGTGGCCGATCACGCCTCTCCCATCTTCCAGTTCAACAAGGCGATCATCGACGCCACGGCCGACGTGGTCTGCGCCTACAAGCCGCAGTTCGCCCACTACGCGGCCTATGAGGCCGAGGATCAGCTGCAGCGCACGATCGAGTACATCCACAGCGCCTATCCGGGCGTTCCGGTGATCCTCGACTCCAAGCGCGGCGATGTGGGCAACACGGCCGAGCGCTACGCCATCGAGGCCTTCGAGCGCTACGGCGCCGACGCCGTGACGGTCAACCCCTACCTCGGCGGGGACTCGCTCGAGCCCTTCCTCAGGCACGAGGACCGGGGCGTGATCGTCCTGTGCCGAACCTCCAATGCCGGCGCCCGCGACCTGCAGGACCTGCTCGTCGGCTCCGGCCGGCGGCTGTTTCATGCGGTGGCGGAACTGGCCGCCCGGCAGTGGAATTCCCGGGGCAACGTCATGCTGGTGGTCGGCGCGACGTACCCGGCGGAGCTCTCCGAGGTTCGGGCCATCGTCGGGGACATGCCGCTGCTCGTACCCGGCGTCGGTGCACAGG
The DNA here is from genome assembly GCA_021850555.1 of Pseudomonadota bacterium. The sequence continues at coordinate 6,258 of JAJZLX010000601.1, forward strand.
GCGGGGATGTGGCCCAGGCCGTGCGCAGCGGCCAAACGAGCGAGGGCACGGGACTCGTGATCAGTTCCTCGCGGGGCATTCTCTATGCCTCGCGCGGCGATGATTTCGCCTCCGCGGCCCGGACGGCGGCGATCGAGCTGCGAGAACGGATCAACGCCCACCGGCTGCGCCCGGGGCTCTGATCCGCCATGAGACTCGCGATCCGCGGCGGCACGGCCCTGCTGATGCTGGCGGCGCTTGCCGCCTGCTCGCGCTCCCCGCAGGGGAGCACCCCGCGAGCACGCGGCGGTGGCGCGATCCTGTTGCGCGGCCTCGGCCTGGATCCGGGCTCCCTCGATGCGCAGAAGGCCCGCTCGGTGGAGGCGCAAAGAGTCCTCATGGACATCTGCGAGGGTCTGACCACCCTCAATCGGCGAGGCGGGGTCGCGCCGGGCGTCGCCAAGACGTGGACGGTCGGCCCCGGCGGCAAAACCTACACCTTCCACCTGCGCCACGACGCCCGGTGGTCCACCGGCCAGCCGGTGGTGGCGCGGGATTTCGTGGCGGGGCTGCGCCGCCTCGTCGATCCGCACACCGCCTCCGACTACGCCGAGGTGGTCAACGTCATCGTCCATGCGCCGGGCATCATCGCAGGACGCCGGCCGCTCGAGAGCCTCGGGGTCCTCGCCCCCGATCCCTACACCGTGATCATCAGGCTTCGCACCCTCGCCCCTTATCTGCCCGCGCTCATGGCGCACCCCGCGACCTGCCCGGTCGATCCTCCGTTGCTCGCGAAATACGGAGCGAGCTACGCGCAACCCGGGCACCTGCCCTCGGACGGCGCCTTCGTGCTCTCTCAATGGGTGCGCGGGTCCTACATCTACCTGACACGCAACCGGTACTACTGGAGGAACTCCGCCACGCGTCTGGCGGGGGTCAAATACCTCATCAGCGTCGATGAGAGCGCGCAGCTCAACCTGTACCGGGCCGGCGAGGTGGACATCATCGATGTGATTCCCAGGAGCGAGTTCGGCTGGATCAAGCGCAATCTCGGCGCCCAGCTGCACATCGCCCCGCTGCTCGCCACGTACTACTACGGGTTCAATCTGCGGCGCGCGCCGTTCAAAGGCCGGCCGGGACTGCGCCGCGCGCTCGCCATGGTGATCAACCGCAGGCGGCTCACGCGGCTGGTGCTGCGCACCGGCGAGCGCCCGGCATACGGCTGGGTTCCGCCGGGGTTCGCCGGCTACACGCCCCAGTCACCCGCCTGGCGGCGGCTCACCCTGGCGCAGCGCATCGCCGAGGCGCGCCGGCTGTATCGACAAGCCGGCTACTCCGCCGCCCGGCCGCTTCGCTTCACGCTGAAATACAACACCGGTGAGATCCATACCGAGCTCGCGCTCGCGGTCGCCTCCATGTGGCGGCGCGCGCTCGGCGTGCGCGTGCGGCTGATCGCCGAGGATTTCAGCTCCCTGATGCGGGACATCTACCGCGGCAATGTCGAGATGTTCCGCTCGAGCTGGAGCGCCGATTACGACGATCCGTATACGTTCGCGCAGTACTTCGAGAGTGATTTCGGCGTCAACCTGCCCCACTATGACAGCCCGGAATACGACGCCCTGGTCAATCGCGCCGAGGCCCAGCGCGACCCCGCAAAGCGCATGGCGCTGCTCGAGAAGGCCGAGCGGCTGATGCTGCGCGATCAGCCGGTGATCCCCCTCTATTTCTACGTGAGCAAGCACCTCGTGAAGCCGCAGGTGACGGGCTGGTACGACAATGACATGGATGTCACCTACAGCCGGTACCTCGGACTGCGGGGAACAGGGTAACGCGGAGGAGCGACACATGGAACATGCTGAAAATATGCTGATCGAGCGTATCTGGTCGGGCAACGCCTACCGGAATTTTCACTATCTGATCGCCTGTGCCGAGACCGGCGAGGCCCTCGCAGTCGATCCGCTGGAGTGGCGCCTGTGCCTGGCAGCGGCGCGCCGGCGGGGCTGGACGATCACCCGTATCCTCAATACGCACGAGCATGGGGATCACATCGGCGGCAACGCGGGCCTGGTGGAAGCGACCGGCGCAAAGGTCCTTGCGCACGCGGCGGCTGCGAAGCGCATCGGCGGCGTCGATCAGGGACTCACCGAGGGCGACGTAATCCGATTCGGGCGAGTCGAGCTCGAGTGCCTGGACACTCCCGGGCACACGATGGCGCATATCTGCGCGCTGGCGCACGGCGGGCGGCCGGCGCTGTTCTGCGGCGACACGCTGTTCAACGCCGGCGCCGGCAATTGCCACAATGGCGGGCACCCCGAGCAGCTCTACCGGACCTTCGCCACGCGCCTCGCGAGCCTTCCCGATGAGACACGGGTTTTCCCGGGGCACGAGTATCTGGTGCGCAATCTGCAGTTCACCCTGGACCGCGAGCCCGACAACAGCGCGGCCCGCGAGCTGCTCGATTCGCTGCACCATGACGATCCGGCGGCGGTGCCCGTGACCACCCTCGGGGAGGAGAAGCGAATCAACACCTTCTTCCGCCTGGCGAGTCCCACCGTAATCGCGCGTCTGCGCGCAGCGTTCCCGGATCTCGGGGAACGGCCGGATGCGCGCACGGTGTTCCTGAGATTGCGGGAGCTGCGCAATCGCTGGTAGCCGGCACGAGCCTCGCGCGGCAAGACTCGCCAGTCGGGTCTGTGCGGCCCACCGAGGCGGGAGTCGGCGCCCCCGGGAAAGGGGTCGGGAATCACTTCGGACCCCGCGGGCACCGATTGAGTTAGTCGGGCCGCTCGCCGAAAGTGCCGCGGGCGGCCTTGGGCCAATGGGGTAGAATGGGCGCTCAATGACTCTCGACCCCATCCTCGAGCCTCTCAACGAAGCCCAGCGCGCCGCGGTCACCGCGCCCCTCGCCCCCGTGCTGGTGCTGGCGGGCGCCGGCAGCGGCAAGACGCGCGTGCTCACGCATCGCATCGCGTGGCTGATCGAGGCGCAGGGGGCATCCCCGCATTCCGTCCTGGCGGTGACCTTCACCAACAAGGCGGCCGGCGAGATGCGCGCGCGCGTCGAGCACCTCCTCGGCACGCCGCCCGGGACGCTTTGGATCGGCACCTTTCACGGCATCGCGCACCGGCTCCTGCGCCGCCACTGGCGCGAGGCCGGACTCCTCGAAGGCTTCCAGATCCTGGACGGCGAAGACCAGCAGCGTCTCATCAAGAAGCTGCTGAAGGCCCAGCAGCTCGATGAATCGCGCTGGGCGCCCCGCGAAGTTCAGTGGTTCATCAACTCCAACAAGGATGAGGGCCGCCGGCCGAAGGACCTCAAGGCCGGCAACGACCCGGTCCGTGCGCAGATGATCCGCCTCTACGGACTGTACGAGGAGGCCTGCGCACGCAACGGCGTGCTCGACTTCGCCGAGCTGCTGCTGCGCGCCTTCGAGCTCTGGCGTGACCAGCCGGCTCTGCTCGCGCACTACCGCCAGCGCTTCCGCCACGTGCTGGTCGACGAGTTCCAGGATACCAACGCCATACAGTACGCCTGGCTTCGCCTGATCGCCGGTTCCGACGGTCATCCGTACGTGGTGGGGGACGACGATCAATCGGTGTACCGGTGGCGGGGTGCGCGCGTCGAGAACCTGCAGCAGTTCCAGCGCGACTTCGCCGGCGCCAGGCTCTATCGCCTGGAACAGAACTACCGCTCCACCGGCACCATCCTGGCCGCCGCCAACGGCCTCATCGCCAACAACTCAGGCCGGCTCGGCAAGACGTTGTGGACGAGCGGCGGGCGCGGCGAGCCCGTCCGCCTGTACGCCGCGTTCAATGAGCGCGACGAGGCGGAGTTCGTCAGCCACCGCATCCGCGATCACGTGGCGCACGGCGGAGCGCGCCGCGACGTCGCCGTCCTTTACCGCTCCAATGCCCAGTCGCGGGTGTTCGAAGAGACGTTCCTCGCCGCCCGCATCCCCTATCGCGTTTACGGCGGTCTCAGGTTCTTCGAGCGGGCGGAAATCAAGGATGCGCTGGCGTACCTGCGGCTGCTGGTGAACCGCCGCGACGACGCCTCCTTCGAACGCATCGTGAACCTGCCGACGCGCGGCATCGGGGCGAAGAGCCTGGATACGATTCGCGAGGCGGCAAGAAGCGCCGGCGGCTCGCTATGGGAGGCGGCCGGCGGTCTCGGCTCGACGCTCGGCCCCAAGGCCTCGGGCGCGCTGCAGGGCTTCATGGGGCTCATCGAGCGGCTCGCCGCCGAGGTCGCCGGGCTCCCGCTGCACGAGCAGGTCGACCGCGTGCTCGCCTCGAGCGGCCTGATCGAATTCCACAAGCGCGAGAAGGCCGACCGCGGAGAGGCCCGGGTGGAGAATCTCGAGGAGCTCGTGAGCGCCGCCCGCGGCTTCAGCGCCGCGGACGCCGATACCGAGCTTGCGCCGCTCGAGGCATTCCTCGCGCACGCGGCGCTGGAGTCAGGCGAGGGCCAGGCTGACGCATGGGAAGATTGCGTGCAGATGATGACGCTGCACACCGCCAAGGGCCTGGAGTTTCCCGTGGTGTTTCTCTGCGGCATGGAGGACGGGCTGTTTCCCCACCAGCGCTCGATCGGCGATCTCGAGGGCCTTGAGGAGGAACGCCGCCTCTGTTACGTCGGCATGACCCGCGCCATGAGGCAGCTCTACCTGAGCTACGCCGAGCAGCGGCGTCTGCACGGGATCGACAGCTACAGCCAGCCTTCGCGCTTCATCAAAGAGACCCCGGAAGAGCTGCTCGAGGAGATCCGGCCGCGCCTGCAAGTGACGCGGCCCGTCGCCTTCGGCGCGGCCCGCGCCGGCGGTCCTCCCTGGCGGCAGGGCTCCCAACACCGACTGTCCGCCGGAGCACCCGGCGCTTCGCGCCTCGCCCACCTGCACCGAGAGCCGGTTATGCCCGGCATTCAACTCGGGGCGCGGGTGCGCCACGGCAAGTTCGGCGAGGGCGTCATTCTCAGCCTCGAGGGCTCCGGTCCCCAGGCCCGCGTACAGGTCAATTTCGAGCGGCAGGGGACCAAGTGGCTGGTCGTGCAGTACGCCAACCTGGAGCCGTTGTAGAGAAATGAAAATACTCATCCTCGGCGCCGGCCAGGTGGGCCGCACGGTCGCCCGGCATTTCTCGCGCGAGGAAGCCAACGACGTGACCGTCGTCGACATCGACGAGGACGTGCTCCGCGACCTGCAGGACCGGCTGGATGTGCATACCGTGTCCGGCAACGCCGCCCATCCGGGCGTGCTGCAGGCGGCGGGCGCCGCCGAGGCCGACATCCTGGTCGCATTGACCAACAGCGATGAGGTCAACATGGTGGCGTGCGAAGTCGCATTCTGCCTGTTCCGCACGCCCACCAAGATCGCCCGCATCCGCGCGGCCGCATACACCGGAAGACCTCAGCTCTTCGGCGAGCAGGCCATCGCGGTCGATGTGTTCATCAGCCCCGAGCAGCTGGTGACCGAATACCTCGAGCAGCTGATCCGCCATCCGGGCGCGCTGCAGGTGCTCGAGTTCGCCGCCGGCAGAGTGCGCCTCGCCGGCGCGCGCGCCGAGCAGGGCGGGTCGATGACCGGGCACAGCCTGCGCGAGCTGCCGGATCACCTGGAGGGCATCGAGGCTCGCGTGGTGGCCATCTACCGTGGCGGCCGCGGCGTTCCCGCCGTTGGCGACACGGTGATAGAGGAAGGCGATGAGGTATTCTTCCTCGCCGCCCGCGACGACGTCCACCGCGTGATCGTCGCGCTGCGCAAGGAAAGCGCCCGCCTCCGCCGTGTGGTCATCGCCGGCGGCGGCAGCATCGGGCTGCGGCTCGCACGCGCCCTCGAGGACACCGCCCAGATCAAGCTGATCGAGCACGACATGCGCCGGGCCCGCGTGGCGTCCGAGCAGCTGGAAAACACCATCGTGCTGGCAGGAGACGCGGCCGACGAGGAGCTGCTGATCGAGGAGAACATCGACAGCGCGGACGTGTTTGCCGCCGTCACGAACTCCGAAGAAGCCAACATCCTGTCCGCCATGCTCGCCAAGCGGCTCGGCGCACGCAAGGTCATGGCTCTGGTCAACAGGCCTTCCTATGTCGACCTCATCGAGAGCGGCAGCATCGATGTGGCGATCGCCCCGCAGATCATCACCATCGGATCGCTCCTCGCCCATGTCAGGCGCGGCGAGCTGGTGCGGGTGTATTCGCTGCGGCGCGGCGCCGCGGAGGCCATCGAGGCGATCGCTCGCGGCGCGGAGGGCAGCTCGCGGGTGGTCGGGCGCATGGTCGGCGAGATCGAGCTGCCCGAGGGTGCAGCCATCGGAGCCATCGTGCGCGGCGAGCAGGTGATCATTGCGCATCACGACACGCCCGTCCAATCGGACGATCATGTGATCCTTTTCCTGCCCGACAGGCGCCACATCGATGCGATCGAGCACCTGTTCACGCGGGCGGCGCCCTAGCCGGCGCCCGGCGGAGGGGGAGCATGCTCGGCGTGACGTATTTTCTCGGGTTCATCCTGGCCGCGTTCGGCCTCGTGTACCTGCTTCCGATCGGCTGCTCGCTCGTCACCGGAGATGGATTGTGGCCCACCTTTCTCCTGTGCGCGGCGCTGACATCGGCGACGGGGCTGCTGCTGGCCGCTGCCACCTACCGGCACCGCCGCGAGCTCAAGCCGCGCGATGGCTTCATGCTGGTGACCCTCGGCTGGATCCTGCTGCCGGCTTCGGCCACCCTGCCGTTGCTGCTCGCCATTCCGGGACTGACCTTCACGCGCGCATTGTTCGAGACCATGTCGGGCCTCACGACCACAGGCTCGACCGTGCTCACGGGCCTCGACACCCTGGCGCCATCGCTGAATTTCTGGCGTGCGTCGCTGACCTGGATCGGCGGCCTCACGGGCATCGTGTTGGCCATGGGCGTCATGCCGCTGCTCGGAATCGGCGGCATGCAGCTGTACAAGGCCGAGGCGCCCGGGCCGGTGAAGGACGAGAGGCTCGAGCCGCGCATCACCGAGGCCGCGCGGTCGGTCTGGCTCGTCTACATGCTGCTCACCGTCGCGGGCGTCGTGGGACTGCGGCTGTCCGGCATGAATTGGTTCGATGCCGTCTGCCACTCCTTCTCGGCGGTATCGCTCGGCGGGCTCTCGACACACGACGCCGGCATCGCCTACTTTCATTCGGCGGCGGTTCAGGTCGTGCTGATGGCGCTGATGCTGGCGGCATCGATCAATTTCACCCGCCATTTCGTGGCGCTGCGGCGGATGACATTGAAGCCCTACGGCAACGATCCGGAGCTCAAGGCCATGGCCGTGGTGCTCGTGATCAGCATCGCCGTCATCGCCGTGCTGCTCACCGCCGACCACGTGTACCCGACGTTCAATACCGCGCTGCGCTACTCGGCCTTCAACGTCATTTCAATGGCCACCACCACGGGCTGGGTGGCGACGGGGCACGCATCCTATAGAGTCTGGCCGGTGTTCGTGCCCATCTGGCTGCTGTTTCTTTCCGGCATCGCGTGCAGCACCGGCACCTCGGGCGGCGGCATCAAGATGTTTCGCACGCTGGTGCTGGTCAGGCAGGCCGGCAGGGAGTTGAAGCTTCTGGTGCACCCGAACGCGGTGGCGCCCGTGCGCATCGGCGGCCGCTCGATCCCGCAGCGCGCGGCGAACGCGGTGCTGGCGTTCATCTTTCTCTATTTCATGGCCGTCGCGCTGCTGCTCTTCTCCATGCTGCTGACGGGCATGGGTTTCGACACCGCCTTTCGCGTGGTCGTCGCATCGATCAACAACACGGCCTACGGGCTGGCGGGCCAGACCGGGTGGAATCTTCACAGCCTGAACCCGGCGCAGACCTGGATCTGCACGGTGGCGATGCTGCTCGGGAGGCTGGAGATCTTCAGCGTGATCGTGCTGTTCACGCGCACGTTCTGGCGGAAGTAGCGAGCGCCCGCGTGCGCGGCTCCGCCACGCGCAACATGCACAGTCCCGCCAGCAGCAGGCTCACCCCGCCCAGCACCAGCTCGAAGACCGCATGGCCATGGAAAAACGCCTCCAGCAGCACCCCGACCACGCCGGCAGCCAGCAGCTGGGGAATGACGATGAAGAAATTGAAGATCCCCATGTAGATGCCCATTTTCTCGGCCGGGAGATGGTCGGCGAGCAGCGTGTAGGGAAGCGAGAGGATCGAGGCCCAGCCGATCCCGACGCCGAGCATCGACAGCAGCAGCCAGTGCGGATTGCGCACCCACACGAAGGAGGCGAGTCCAACGGCCGCGGCGGTCAAATTGATGATGTGCGTCCAACGCAGCCCGGCGCGGCGCACCATGCGCGGGATGAGCAGCGCAGCCAGCGCCGCGAAGCCGCTGTACGCGGCGAACAGCACGTCCACCCAGTTGGCGCCGGCATTGTAGGCGCTCGAGAGCGGATTGCTGCTGCCGAACTGCACCGCCGTGACCGCCGGAGTCGTGTAGACCCACATGATGTACATCGCGAACCACGAGAAGAACTGCACCCAGGCAAGGCGGCGCATCGCCCGAGGCATGCAGAACACATCGGCCATCACCTGCCGAGCCATTCCGCGGCTGCGCGTGCGGCTGAGCCACAGGAACAGTCCTCCGGCCGCCGCGCCTGCGGCGGCGAGCAGGTACAGTTGCCCGGCGAGACCAAAGTGGTAAATCAGGAGAATGCCGGCGGCACCCAGGAACAGCAGCAGCACGCCGGGCCGCCACGCAAGCGAGACGTCTGAGGCGGGACGCGGTGACGGCGCATCGGCGAATCCACGCAGGCGCTCCGGCGGATATTCCTGCGTGCTCAGCACCGTCCACAGGACCGCCGCCATCAGTACGGCACTGCCAATGTAGAAGGACAGACGCACGGTGGCTGGAATTTCACCGCGTGGCGCCACATTGGCTACCCCGAAATGCGCCAACACCCACGGGAGCACCGAGGAGAGCACCGCGCCGATCCCGATGAACACGGTCTGCCAGGCGAATCCGAGCGGCCGCTGTGCAGTGGGCAACTGGTCGGCGACGAACGCGCGGAAGGGCTCCATGGAGATGTTCACCGACGCATCCATCATCCACAGCATCGCCGCGGCGACCCACAACGCCGGGGAGTCCGGCATGATCAGCAGTGCAAGGGTGGTGAGGATGGCGCCGGCGAGGAAGTACGGCCGGCGCCGCCCGAGTCGCCCCCAGGTGCGGTCGGAGGCGTAGCCGATGATGGGCTGCACCAGCAGTCCCGTGAGCGGAGCGGCGATCCACAGCGCGGGAATCTCCGCCTGGTGCGCCCCCAGCGTCTGGAAGATGCGGCTGGTATTGGCGTTCTGCAGCCCGAAGGCGAATTGAATGCCGAGAAAGCCGACCGACATGTTGAGGATCTGTCGGGTCGACAGCTCGGGCTTGACGCTCACCGCGGGCCTCCCCCTGCGAGCGGCGCGATGCGCAGCCCGTAGATCTCGGCTCGGTTGAGCGGACCGGTGGCCCCGCCCTGCCCGCCGGTGTAGTACGCGTAGTGCGTCAGATTGCTCATATTGAACCCGCCGGCGAGACGGAATGTGCAGCGCGCCCCCGCCCGGGCGTGAAACCGGACGACCGTGGAGGCCTGGACGCCATCGCTTTGCGGCATGACGAGCGGACGCTTCTGCAGGGATGCCCCGCCGCAGCGGATGAGCATGCGCCGCACCGCAGCGGTGATTCCGGTGTTGATCGGACCATGATCATTATCGTAGTCCACCCAGGCCAGATACTCCCCGGAGCGCGGCGCGGTCCAGTGGCGCGGCCAGGCCGAGCCCACCGTGCTCACCGGGCCGACGCAGCGCGAGGGACTGTGCAGCGATTGCAGACCGCCCGGCCCGAGGGCGGTGACACTGAAGCATTGCAGTCCGTAGCGCCGCGCGACCGAGGCCCTCCGGGGTATCGACCCCCAACGCCGGCCGTTGACGTAAAGAATTCCGGGGACGACCGAATCGATGCGCCAGTGCGTCCCGTCCGCGGTCACCACGGGCGCCGGCGGCGTTGCCGGCAGATACATCGGCGCGTGCAGCCGCAGCGGAGCGGAAGCGACGTTGCGGCTCACGAGCTGAACCCGAGTCACACGGCCGTGCCGCCGCACGCTCCCCGCCACGAGCAGATTGCCGTCGATGCGCACCGGCCGCTCGAGCACGATACGCCAGGCGCCGAGGGTAAGACTGATGCTTCGGCCGGCACCAAAGAGCATCGGCACCAGCGAGGCGGGCAATTCGGGATGCACGCTGTCGTTGTCGCGCACGCCGAATACCCCCCGCATCACCATGTCCAGATAGCCTGCGACTGACCAGAGTTGCCGGCGCGAATCGACCACTGGACCGCCGAGCGGGCCAGGCACGTGCGTCGATTGCGCGAGCAAGGAAAAATTCTCCATGTTCGAGCCGGCGAGCGCCGCGCCGCGCACCAGCGAGCGCACCTCATGGGCGATGAGCGGCACATCCTGCACCCGGCGCGCGGCGCGCAGCGTGAAATCGCTGACGAACGGCCAGATGGCCCGATTGTGGTAGATGGGCTGATCGCGCCGCTCGGGCCAGATCACGGGGCTACCGGCCGGCCAGGTCGGATAGCGCGCGAGCACGAGCCGCGCGCGTGCCGGGCTGGCCACGCCGCTGGTGATCGCCAGATCCAGTCCGAGCAGATCGTACGCATCGTACGGGGCCGGTCGTACCCGCCCGCCGATGTAGCTCATGTACAGGCCTTGCTTGGGCTGCCAGAAGCGCCGGTTGATGGCCCGCTTCAGGGCCGCCGCCTGCGCCGCATAGCGCCGCGCGCGGCGCGCGTGCCCGCGCTGGCGCGACATCGTAGCGGCCAGCCGCAGCGCCTGGTAATGCAAAACGTTGGTCGACAGTGAGAACGACTGCGCGATGAATACCACGTTGCGCGCGGTCCACTCCGGATAGGTCTGCTGGCGCCAATCGAGAAACGAAGTCTCGCCGCGATACAGGCCCACATGCGGATCAAAGGTATAGCGGCGCTCCTGCGCCAGATTGTCCTGCACCGCCTGGTAGACCGTGGCGGCGAAGCGCCGCTCGCCGAGCAGATGGCGCGCACCGAGGAACCACACCATCCGATCGGTGCTCACCGGCCAGCTACCGCCCGAGCCGGTATCCTCCATGACGTACAGCCCGGGCCGCACGCCCTGACCGCGCGCCGGGGAGAGCTTGAACAGCAGCGAGGTGCGCGCGCGCTTCGGGTCGAACCGCCACAGCGCAAGATCGGTGGAATAGGACAGATCGCGCGTCCAGGCGAACGGCCAGTCCTTGCCCGCGATGAAGCATCGGCAGGGGATGGGCCTGTCGTGATTGAAGGCCGGATCGTGTATGGAGCTCACGGAGTCCTTGCGCAGATCCGACTGCGCCATCGCGAACAGGGCGTCGAACAGCGGGCTCGCGGTATGCGCTCGGAATCGCTGCCGCTGAATGAGCCGCGTGCCCGCAGGCGAATGCAGCAGGTAACCGCCGGGCCGCAAGCTCACCCAGGCTCTGCGTCCCCGCCAAGCAAGCCCCTCGTGCCACGCGGACGGCCCGGCGGCGGCGAGCGCCGGGATGAGGATTGCGCAGGCCAGGACGGACGCCCGCAGACGGCGCGCAACCCGGCCTCGCAGAAATCGCCCTGGAGCGGATTTCCCCGGGGTCCATTGGCGGCAGGAGGTCGTTTCCCAAAGCGGCTTCCGGCTCACGATTGCCGCTCTCCGAGCGTGCTCGCTTTGGGCACGGGCGCTCGCTGCCTTCGCGGCTCTCCCAGTCGGCTCATTGCTCAAGGGTGGCTCCGTAATCAGCCGTGACGCTGGCCGCGACATTACCACTGCTCACCGTTCAAGTATCACCGGTCGGCAGGTCCTCCACGACGTCATCCCCGCCAGACACTGATTCCGGCGCTCTCGAGCATCACCGGTCCGAGCGCCTGGCGCCCGGGCGCCGCCGAAGCAGGCGGTGGCGACCGCCATTTCCAGGATGTTGCGCTTGCGTTTTATGGTCACGTCGATCCCCCCTCAGGGATGAATTTGCATTCTCGGCGGGCCTTGGGCCCTGGACTCGTGCTCGGCGCCGGCGCAGCGGGCGCGCATGGCGCGATCCGCCGGCGTCACGATGCCGCAAATGATTCGCAAGGCCCGAGTTCAATGCAAGGGCTCGCATACGTATTCATTGCGTCATGAGGCATCCACACGGCGTCCTTGCACCCGCGAAACAATCGCCACCACATGAATACGTATGCGACACTTAATATGAATACGTATGCGGAGTACCGGAAGCCGAGCGCACCGGGGACGGGCTGTGTCACATTATGATGATCGACTGGAAACACACGATCATGACTGACATTCCTTGGTGGCGGGGAGCGGTGATCTATCAGATCTATCCGCGCAGCTTTCAAGACACCAATGACGATGGTGTTGGTGATCTGGCCGGCATCGTCCGCAGGCTCGGGTACGTCGCGAGCCTCGGGGTCGATGCGGTATGGATCTCACCGTTCTTCAAGTCCCCCATGGCCGACTTCGGCTACGACGTGTCGGATTTCCGCGCCGTCGATCCGCTGTTCGGACGGCTTGCGGACTTCGACCGGCTGGTCACCGAGGCGCATCGCCTGGGCCTGAAGGTGATGATCGACCAGGTGATGAGCCACACCTCGGCGCAGCATCCCTGGTTCCTGGAGAGTCGCGAGAGCCGCGACAATCCGAAAGCCGACTGGTACGTCTGGGCCGACCCGCGTGATGACGGCTCGCCCCCCAACAACTGGCAGTCCATCTTCGGCGGGCCGGCCTGGCGCTGGGAGTCGCGCCGGCGGCAGTACTATCTGCACAATTTCCTTGATTCCCAGCCGGACCTCAATTTTCACAACCCGGAAGTACCCGCGGCCATGTTGGGAAATCTCGAGTTCTGGCTGGATCGCGGCATCGACGGGGTGCGGCTCGATGCGATCAATTTCTGCTACCACGACCGCCTGCTTCGTGACAATCCGCCCAAGCCCGAGAGCGAGCGCACTGGGCGCGGATTCAGCCCGGACAACCCCTACGCCTATCAATACCACTGGTACAACAACACCCAGCCGGAGAATCTCGTGTTCGTCGAGCGGATTCGCCGGCTGCTCGACGCCTATCCCGGCACGGCCGCGCTCGGGGAGATCTCCTCGGAGGAGTCCCTCGCCACGATGGCGGAGTACGTCGGCGAGGGCCGGCTGCACATGGCGTACTCCTTCGAGCTGCTGACCGAGCAGTTCAGCGCCGCCCACATCCGCGACACGGTAGAGGCTCTGGAGCGGCAAATGGCGCGGGGCTGGCCGTGCTGGACCATTTCCAACCACGATGTGGCCCGGGTTCTCAGCCGCTGGGGCGGGTCCAATGGCTCTCCCCGGTTGGCCACACTGCTTTCCGCCATGGTCTGCTCGCTGCGCGGCTCCGTGTGCGTCTATCAGGGCGAGGAGTTGGGCCTGCCGGAGGCGGACTTGCCGTTCGAGGCGCTGAGGGACCCGTTCGGGATCGCGTTCTGGCCCAATTTCAAGGGCCGAGACGGCAGCCGCACGCCGATGCCATGGCGGGACAGCCCTGACGGGGGATTCAGCACTGCCGCTCCCTGGCTACCGATTCCCCCCGAGCATCTGCCGCGGGCCGTCTCCCTGCAGGACCCCGACCCTGCCTCACCGCTCAACGGCTTCCGCCGCTTCCTGCGCTGGAGACACGATCAGCCGGCGTTGCGCTGGGGCGAGATTCGCTTCGTCCCGATGCCGGAGCCGCTGCTTGCCTTCACGCGGAGCCTGGACGGACAGATCCGGTTGGCCGTGTTCAATCTCTCGGACAAGGAGGAACAGGCCCCGTTACCCGTCCTGAGCCAGGCCCGACCGCTGCAGGAGCATGGCCTGCCAGCGGCGCGGCTCGATGGTGAGACGGTGCATCTGCCGGCGTATGGCGCTCTTTTCGCGAGCCTGGACTGAGCAGTGGAATGGATGATCCTCCTGTCCCGGTAGAGGACGTTGCACATAAGCAACATGCATGATTTTGGGCAATAGCGAGGGATGACTTAGACTAGTCCTCACGATGATCAGAGATCGGAGGGGGCGGCCCCGTGGACCATAGTGCGAGCCGGGCCATTCAGCGCGATTTCGGTAACCGACACGCCGCCGGCTCATCCCGGAACGTCGCGCATGCGTGACAGGCGCCGCAAAGCCAATTCCTGGGACATCGCCCACCTGGCCGGCGTCTCCCAGTCGACCGTCTCCCGCGCGCTGCGCGGCGATCCGATGGTCTCCGCCGCCACCCGGGAGCGCATCCTGGGTGTGGCCCGCCAGCTCAATTATCACGTCGACAAGAATGCCTCCAGCCTGCGCCGCCAGCACACCGGTACCCTGGCGCTGCTTTTCTTTCGCCCGGCGGAGAACATGATCCTGCCGCCCCGGCTGGTGGTACGCGAGTCATGTGGCGGCGGCGCCACGATCGATCTCGTATGAAGCCGGGGCCGCACGCCTGTACCCGCCCCTGCGCCCATGGTGCATGCTTATGACTCATACCTACCTGTTCGAGCCGGGGATATGGACGGGTACCGGAACGTTCTGGCGGGAAGACGGCGAGCCGCTGCTGGCGGAGTGCCGTACGGAAGTGGCCCATCAGGGCGATTGCTGGCTCACCTGCGCGACGCTGAAGGTGCTGGGCGCGCCGCCCGTGGAATTCCTCACCGCCTGCCAGATCGAGCCCCCCGGGCGAAAGGGAGCGTGTCTGAAATGGACGTCGGAAAACGCTACGCTCGGCAAGCTCCAGGGAACGTACTCGGTGCTGGAAAGCAGCATCGTATCGGTCTATCGGTGCAGCGCTTCGGGCTATCACGGCGCCGAGCACTACGGGCGCATCGACGCCGAGCACTATCGGGCCGCGGGCGTGCTGCTGCTCGAGGAGCGGCGCCTGTCCTCGTGGGAGCTGCTGCTCACACGCGAAAGAGCAACTGCGTCGTCGGCAGATAGTGGTCGATCAGCAGCGCCGCGAACAGCCACATCAGGTAGCTGATCGAGTAGCGGAACAGGCGCATCGGCAGCTGCGGCCGGGGGCGGAGCTTGAGCCGGACGGCGTAGTAGAGGAATCGCGCGTCGAGCACGAGCACGCAGGCGAGGTAGATGAGGCCGCTCATGCCGGTGATGAACGGCAGCAGCGTCACCAGCACCAGCAGCACTGAATACAACAATATCTGCAGGCGCGTGTGCTCCACGCCGTGCGTGACCGGCAGCATCGGAATCCCGGCGCGGGCGTACTCGTCCTTGCGCGCGATGGCGAGCGCCCAGAAATGCGGCGGCGTCCACACGAAGATGATGAGAAAGAGCAGCAGCGCGTGCGGATCGACGGTGTTGGTCACCGCCGCCCAGCCGAGCACCGGCGGTGCCGCGCCCGCCGCCCCGCCGATCACGATGTTCTGCGGGGTGGCGCGCTTGAGCCACGCGGTGTAGATGACCGCATAGCCGATGAGCGACACGAAAGTCAGCATCGCCGTCAGCGGATTGACCAGGAACGACAGGATCATCATGGCCAGCACGCCGAGCGCCGCGGCGAACAGCAGCGCGTTGCGCTCCGTGAGCTGCCCTCTGGGCAGCGGCCGCGAGCGCGTGCGCGTCATCTGCTCATCGATGCGCCGGTCGAGGACGTGATTGATGGCCGCCGCGCAGGCCGCGGCGAGGCCGATGCCGAGCGTGCCGAACAGCGCGGCGCGCAGCGGCGGCCAGCCGGGGCTTGCGAGCAGCGTGCCGACAAGCGCAGTGAACGTGATGAGCGCGCAGATCCGCGGCTTGGTCAGCTCCAGATAACGCCGCCAGGACGTGGGTCCGGCAGCCGCCAATTGCGATATTGTCTGCACTAGCCTCGCCCCGCCCTTACGTCCGCGCGACGCGCATCGAGCGCAGCTTGTACACCAGAGCGAGCGCCGCCATCAGCAGCAGCGCCGCCCCGGCGGTATGCGCCGTGGTGAGCCCCAGTGGGAAGGACTTCAGCACCATGAAAATCCCGATGGCGAGCTGCAGGATCAGAGCCGCCAACACCGTATAGGCATACCCGCGCGCCTCGAGCAGCGCCCGCCGGCGGATGACGTACACCGATGCCGCCCCCAATGCCACCGTCACCGCGAGCGCCCCCAGGCGGTGAGCCAATTGGATCGCCACGCGAGCCGCGTTCGGGAGGATACCGCCCTGGAAATCGACCCAGATGCCCCGCCACAGCACGAAGGCCTGGCGGAAGTCGGCATGGGGCCACCAAGCCCCGTTGCAGGTGGGAAAGTCCGGGCAGGCATATGCGGCGTAATTGGCGCTGGTCCAGGCTCCGAGAAAGAACTGAACGCCCAGCACGATGAGGCCCAGAATGGACAGCCGGTATGCCAGGCGCAGCGCTTCCGCCGCCGTGGGCGAGTCGCGAAGCGAGGCGCGACCACGTGGAATGCGTGCGCCGGAGGCGTCGCCGGCCGGGATGGCCGGTGGACTTTTCCCGCCGCCGTCCGCCGCGCCGGACCGCTGCAGCGTCAGCCACATCCACCACAGGAGCGCGAGCGTGGCCATCCCGAAGATCAGGTGCGCCGTCACGATGAGCGGCTTCAGCAGCCAGGTCACGGTGAGCATGCCGAGCAGCGCCTGCACGATCACGGTGGCGAACAGCGCCACCGCATAGCCACTTGCGACGATCCGGCCCCGCGAGGCGATCGCCAGCGCCGTGATCACGAGGATAATGAGGCCCAGCACGCCCGCCGCATACCGGTGAATCATCTCGTGCCAGGCCCGCTCGACACTGAGCGGACGGCCGGGAAAACGGGCCTGGGCGGCCGGGCTGTCCGCCGCGCCCAGGGGTGTGAGGTGCCCATAGCACTGCGGCCAGTCCGGGCAGCTGATGCCCGCATTCGTCAATCGGGTGAATGCGCCGAGGAGGATGACGAGGAAGCACAGCAGCACCCCGGCGAGCGACAGGGCTCGAAGCCAGCGTTCGACGGATGCGGGGATCAACGTTCAGCTCCGACATCGGCAGAAATGCGAATAGACGGGGTCCAGGGGTCGTGATCCTAGCATTGGAAGGGCTCCGGGAGCCTGTCCGGCTCATGATCGCCGTAGCGAGGGCGGCCCTGGACCCTCAAAAATCGCTCCCGGCGATTTTCCCGCGACCCTTTGCGGCGCATGGTAAGCGCCAGGTAACGGAAGGGATTGCAGAAAAGTGCCGCCATGAGGCGGCCGCTCAGGACGGGACCCGCTTCAGGCTCAGCACGCCCCAGATGACCAGCGCCGCCGCGGCGAACGCCCACCACTGGATGGCGTACCCCCAGTTTTCCAGGGCCGGCATGCCTGGAAGGCGCCAGTCCCGCTCATAGCCGTTGGGCTCGCCGGGATCGAGCAGCAGGATGCGTGCGTCCACTGGGCGGCCCAGGGAGGCGGTGAGCTCTGCCACCGTGGGGAAGCTGGTCACCTTGGGCCACTGGTTGCCGGGTGGCGGGGGCGCGCGCCCGAATGAAAGCCCCGGCGCCGGCAGCCGACCCACCCGTCCGGTCACGCTCACCGGGCCGGTGCTCTTGATCGATACGTCGGGCAGACGGGCGCGGCTCCCCGTGAATGGCACCCATCCCCGGTCGATGAGTACGGTGTCTCCGTGGGGACGGCGCAGGGGGGTGAGCACCTGGTAACCGTCTCGGCCATGGTCGATGCTGTTGTCGAGCAGAAACTGATGTGCGCCGTCATAGCTCCCAGTGAGGCTGACGCGCTGGTAGAGAGGCACCTGCGTGAGCGGCACCCACTCCAGCGCCACCACCCGATCGGCGCCACGCTGGAAGCGCTGGAACTCGACCTCACGGGCATTGCCCACCCGCCACTGCCAGCGGCCGAGGGCGACAAAGACGGCCGCCAGGACGAACATCAGGCTCGTCAGGGCGACGGAAGGCGCGAATACGCGTCCCCCGAGTCTCAACCGAAAAGCCATGCTGCTGATTTAACGCGGTACAATCGAATGATGCCACCCTTGTTCCGGCTGCTGATCATCGTTGCGCTCGGCGCCATCATCGCGAGCCTGGGCTCGGCGCTGTTTCACCTGTCGCGCGGCACCGGCGAAGAGGACTCGCGCAAGATGGCTCGCGCGCTGACGATCCGCATCGCACTGTCATTGGGGCTGTTCGCTCTGCTGATGATCGCCTGGTACGCGGGGCTTATCACCCCGCAAGCCGCCATACCGCATTGACCGAATCATCGGCTGCGCCGCGCGCCGGATGAGCCGCGATGGCGGCGAGCGCCCGGCGGCCCCGCGGGGGCGAGGCCCGGGAGGGGCCGATCAACTGCGCACATCAATCATCAAAGCCAATAGACGAAAATAAACAGACAGAGCCACACGACGTCGACGAAGTGCCAGTACCAGGCGACCGCCTCGAAGGCGAAGTGCCGCTCCGGCGTGAAATGCCCGCGCATCACGCGCAGCCAGATCACCACCAGCATGATCGCCCCGATGGTCACATGCAGGCCGTGGAAGCCGGTGAGCATGAAGAACGTCGTACCGTAGATCCCGGTCGTCAGCTTCAGGTTCATGTGGGTGTAGGCCCCCATGTACTCGTGGGCCTGCAGTGCGACGAAGGTGAATCCCAGAAGAAACGTCAGGGCGAGGAAAACCTTGAGCCGGCCGCGCTTGCCGCTGCGCAGCGCGTGATGAGCGATGGTGATGGTGAGGCCGCTCGTCAGCAGGATCAGGGTGTTCAGCGCGGCGATGCCCGTCGGGCTCATCGCCTCGAAGTGCGCGCCGCCGAGGTGTCCCGGCCCGTTGGTCGGCCAGGTTGCCTCGTAATGCGGCCAAAGCAGGTAGTTGGCGAGCGCCTTGACGCCCTGTCCGCCGAGCCACGGCACCGCGAACATCCGCGCGTAGAACAGCGCGCCGAAGAAGGCGGCGAAGAACATGACCTCGGAGAAAATGAACCACATCATCGCCAGGCGGAACGAGCGGTCCACGCGCAGGTTGTAGACGCCCTTCTGGTTCTCGCCTATGACCGTGGCGAACCAGCCGATGAACAGGAATATCAGCAGCAGCGGCCCCGGCAGCAGCGACCACGCCGGCGTCACGCCGTCGAGGAACAGCACCGCTCCCAGCATCAGGCAAAACAGCGCCAGGGCGGCGACGATCGGCCAGGGACTGCCGTGGGGAACGTAGTAGTTGCTGTCGGCTTGTGCGTGTGCGTCTGTCATAGGGTGCCTTTCGTGGCCGTGTCCGCCAGATCGTTCACCGGTGCATCCGGATCAGCATGTAGATCATGTAGCCGAAATAGATCCCGAGCACGATGAGCCAGACGACCCAGGTGGTACGCCGGATTCCTCGGCGCTGCTCGGCGGAGATCCCCTGCGGCGTCTGCCGCGGGGAAGGTATCGAGCTCATGTGCGCGGCCCCTCAGTGCTCGGCGCCGTGGGCGAGCATCGCCTCCGACGGCGGTGTCTGCCAGGAGTGATACGGCGCCGGCGAGGGCAGCTCCCACTCCAGGCCGCGGGCACCGTCCCAGGGCCTCGCCTCGGCCGGCTGGCCGGAACGGACGCACCTCCAGATGATGTATGGGAACAGCAGCTGCGAGGCGCCGAACACGAATCCGCCGATGGAGGAGACCATGTTCCAGTCGGTGAACTGCGGAGCGTAGTCCGCGATGCGGCGCGGCATGCCGGCGAGGCCGAGGAAGTGCTGCGGGAAGAACAGCACGTTCACGGAGATGACCGACAGCCAGAAGTGCCATTTCGCGAGCCGCATGTCGTACATCCGACCGCTCCACTTGGGCAGCCAGTAGTAGATCGCCCCTATGATGGCGAACACCGCCCCCGGCACCAGCACGTAATGGAAGTGCGCGACCACGAAGTAGGTGCCGTGGTACTGGTAGTCGGACGGCACCAGGGCGAGCATCAGGCCCGAGAAGCCGCCGATGGTGAACAGGAACAGGAACGCCACCGCGAACAGCATCGGCGGCTCGAACGAGAGCGAGCCTCTCCACATGGTCGCCGCCCAGTTGAACACCTTCACGCCCGTCGGCACCGCGATCAGCATGGTCGAGAGCATGAAGAACAGCTGCGCGGCCACCGGCATCCCCACCGTGAACATGTGGTGACCCCAGACGATGAACGACAGGAAGGCGATCGAAGCGGTGGCATACACCATGGCCTCGTAGCCGAACAGGGGCTTGCGCGAGAAGGTGGGGATGATCTCGGAGATCACGCCGAAGGCGGGCAGGATGAGGATGTAGACCTCCGGGTGGCCGAAGAACCAGAAGATGTGCATGAACATCACGGGGCTGCCGCCGCCGGCGGCGTTGAAGAAGCTGGTGCCGAAGAAATGATCGGTGAGCAGCATGGTCACGGCACCCGCGAGCACCGGCATGACCGCAATCAGCAGGTAGGCGGTGATCAGCCACGTCCACACGAACAGCGGCATGCGCAGCAGACTCATCCCCGGGGCACGCAGGTTCATGATGGTCACGATGACGTTGATCGCGCCCAGGATGGAGGAGATGCCGAGCAGGTGGATGGCGAATATCACCATCGGGAAGGAGGCGCCGAACTGCTCCATCAGCGGCGGATACATGGTCCAGCCGCCGGCCGGAGCGCCGCCCGGCACGAAGAACGAGCTCACGAGCAGTGCGCCGGCGAACGG
>JAJZLX010000208.1 GCA_021850555.1 Pseudomonadota bacterium
CGCGGCGCCGCCGAGGGCAACACCGACCTCCTCAACGGTCAGGACCAGGAGTCCGGCAAGCGTGCCGACTATCCCGCCCAAAGCCAGACCGCGCTCGAGACCGGGTACGGCGTCCGTCTTGTCTATGCTCGCCGTACGCAACTCATCGAGCGGGATGTCATGGCGGGCGATCACCATCAGACTCGAATCCTCAACGCCCGCGCGCCGAGCTGCGGCTACGGCCTTTCGGGTGGTCTCCACGTCTCGACACAGAAAGCAGAGGCGACTCATTGGGGCTCCATAGGCAAGTTCTCTGGCAACGGCACGCTCGCACACGCAGGGTCACGGCGGGATTGACTGGCTTGCCCGGCGGCCCAAACGGGTTCGCCGGGCATTCCCCGTCCTGAAACAGGCAGCCGACAGACCCGGGCCATCATCACCACCGCCCCGGGAACACTCAGCGGCCTCGAGCCGGCCTGGCGTCCGGCACCAAAACCTCGGCGCTCAAGTGGGTGCCAAGCGTAAGCTGATGAGGAATGCAATTTGACTGGTAGCGGATGTTCCGGGTGGTGAAAAGCGGCAAGAAAGTCTCCTTGAACTGCTCGATCAGCTCGCAGTTGCCCTGCTCCTCCAAGCCGGCGTTGCCCATGAGCACGACATTGCGCCAGTGTGCCGCAACCACCGGCCCCGTGGCCTTCTTGCCCTCCTGAGAGGAAGCCGGCACGAGCACCTGCATGGTTACGCGTACCCCGGGGAATGGCTCGACGCCAAACGGCCTGGTGCACCCATACGGAAGGATACTGAGGTGCCGGGCACCGAGCTTCGAGAGCATCCGCTCGATCTGGTCCCGCAGGCCATCGCACGAATAGCGGGTGGTGAAGCCCTGATAGACGAAACTGACCTTACGGGACGCCCAAACGGCCTCGACACCATTCTGTCCGGCCGCCAAGGCCGGAAGCGCCCCGAGCAGCAGACTTGCCGAGACCATCACCCAAGAGAGGCATTTGAAGCGCACAGCGGCATTCTCCTCGTCTACTGGATGTGCGGCGCCCCCACAGTCGGTCCGCGAAGTGAGCGCCCGATGACACGCTATCGACCACCGCGTAGCGCGACAAGCTGTACTTACCGCAACGACCTTTGCTCGCGCGGCCACACAGATACCTGGCCCAATGCATCGTTGAGATCACCGCCTCGTCGCGACCGGCAGGGGAAGAAGCCACGTCGCGCCCTCGCTCATGTGAGCGCCGCTTCTGAGGCGAGACACTTCTCGCAAGAGACTCCCAAACCGATCAGGCGACCTGCCCCTTCACCTCAAAATGGAATCGGGCTCCCCAGCCTCCCTGAAAGCCGGAACCTCACTGCTCAGCTCACGAGCGTGCTTCGCATCATCCACAACTGCTTTTCATGATAGGCAAGACGATCGGACAGCAGACTTACCGTCGCCTCGTCGCCGGCGGACTGTGCCGCGCGCAATCCCACGTTGATCGTGTCCATCACCGTCTCGTTGTCCAGAATCAACTGACGAAGCATGTCGTCACACTTCGGGATCGCCTCGGTCTCCTTCACCGCCGCGAGCGCCTTGAATTTCGCGGAGGTTCCGGGGGCATATTGACCGAGCGCGCGGAGCCGCTCGGCGATCTCATCGATCGAGCGCCAGAGCGTCTGGTACTGCTCCTCGAACATCTGGTGCAGGCTGCGGAATCGCGGGCCCTCGACGTTCCAGTGAAAATTGTGTGTCTTGAGATACAGAACGTACGTGTCGGCCAACACTCCCGAGAGTGCGGCCACGCAGTCCGCCTTTTTGTTACCAGTCGGATCCAATTGGGCAACCATCGAGATACTCCTCCGCGGCGCAAGCGTTTCCCGGCACTTCAGCTCACGAGCGATATGCCGGCTCCAGCTCGCAAGCTGCACAGCCTACCCGCCGCAGCTGGCGGATGAATTCGCGCAAATACTCATGCGCCTAGCGGGAACTGGACATGACAGAAGGCCGTGAGCAAGGCCATGCGGGTGCCCGCGCGCTCTTTTTTTTTCCTCCGGGTGCGCTCGAGCTGAATTGCGTGATGATGAGTAAATCCCCTGATGCAAAGGGCGAAATGCTTCGCTACGCTCCAGGTCGATGGAGCGTTCCTCCTGGAGGACTCCGATGAAGCGCCTTTGCTTTCTGTCTCCCGACGTGGAGCACACCCGCCGGGCCATCGCTGCGCTGCGAAGCGCGGGCATCGGTGATCCGAACCTCATGGTCATCGCCCGGCATGACATCAAACTCGAGGAATTGCCTCCGGCGGGCATCGAAGGCACTGACGCCGTACCGGGTCTCGGGCGCGGCCTCGCGGCCGGCGGTATCGTCGGCGCGATCGCCGGCCTCGTGATTCTCAGCTTCGAGGAATTCGGACTCGCCTTGGGCGGAGGTGCCATCCCCCTGCTTGCGCTGCTTGGCGCCAGCGTGGGCGGTCTTGCCTCGCTCCTCGGCGGCGCATCCTTTTCGAGTTCGCGCTTGCACCGTTTCCAGGATGCGATCGAGCGGCAAGGGAAGCTCCTGCTCATGGTGGACGTCCGGGACGAGCGGGTGGAGGAAATCCAGAAACTCGTGCAGGCGGAATGCCCGCAGATAGAATTCGCCGGACTCGAGCCCAGTACACCGATCGTTCCCCCATGAGCCCCGCTCCTGCGCCCGCCGCTCACGGGGCAGCTTAAATGGCGTTCTCGCCTAGTGGCCCGGTCGCGCCGTCCGAGCGGCTGGAACGGTCCCCAAGACGGATCCGAGGGGTCAGGCAGACGGAATTCGTATGACTGACGGAATGCACCTGTCGCCCAACGACTTTGACCGAGCTCTGCTTGTTCCGAGCTCAGTTTTCGCTTCGCCTCGAGAGGTTGTAGAGAATTCCGCCCTGACTACTCAGCAGAAGATCGACGTCTTGTATCGCTGGGCCTACGATGCGGCGGAGCTCGCCGTCGCCCTCGAAGAGGGCATGCCGAACGGCGATGACGATCTGCAAAGGAGCATCCTGCTCGCTCTGGAAGATCTGCGGGCCAGGATCGACACGGAGCGCGCCGGTCCCACCAAGCACCACGGGCTGGCGGGCTGACACAGTCGCCGCTCTGAGCTCGCCCGTTCAGCCCAACGCCCGGAACACCGCCGGATCCGCCGGGCCGTCGACTGCGATTTCGGCAAGCAGCCCCTTGCGCACCACCCGCGAGAGCGAGTGATCGACCAGCTTGACAGTCTCGGCCACCGGCAGGTCCATGTCTCCGATGAAGCAGCTTCCCGGAGCGACGGGCTGGGTCTGCACGTAGCTCAAGGGTGGATTGGCGAGCGCGCCTTGCGGCCAGCATCGCTTCCAGACGTTGCCGACGGGATGAAAGCTCGATGTCAGATTAGGTCCTCCATTCACCATGAATACGCGGACCGTCTCCCCGATCTTCGCCTGCATCGCCCCGAGCCGACCCGACGTCAGGCCAGCCACCATCCCGTTGAACAGCACGAAGCTCGGGTCCTCGCCGGCCAGCGCCCCGGAATCGAAATGAAGCAGTCCTCGAGAGCCGAACGGCTCGCGCGTATAGAGCTCGTGCTGCCCGATGTAGAACTCTCGATCGACGCCCGGCAGCCCATCGTACGGCTCGACCAGGATCATTCCGAACATCCCGCGGCTGATATGCTCATCCATGCCCATCACGGCGCAGTGGTAGATGAATGCACCCGGATACAGGCACTTGAAGTACTCGCGGCGCATGCCCCCGGGAGGCACGATCGTCGCCATGGCTCCCCCGCCCGTGCCGTATACCGCATGGATGTCGAGGGAGTGCGGTCTTTCGTTGGTCGCGGCGCTGCGGACCGTGAGCGTGACCGCATCGCCCTGGCGCACCCTGAGCATCGGTGCGGGAATCTGCCCATTCCAGGTCATGAAGAGAAACTCGGACCCATCCGAGAGGCTTGCCCGGATCTCTTTGGCCTCGAGCGTGATGTCGTGATGTACCGCATGCGATCGGTGGATGGGCGGCGGCACCCGCGCCGGATCCGCAGCGACCGTTGCCACCCCCGTTGCTCCGGCGGTTGCCGGTACGGCGGCAGATCCGGCCGCCGCGGTTGCGGCGAGTGCTCCACGGCTTGCGCCGGCCGCACTCACCAGTGCGGCCAATAGCGCGCCGGTTCCGGCACCGCCCAGGAATTGCCGGCGTGATGCGTCAAAATCGCAACCGTGGCTCTCGCATCTCGTCATGGTACTCACGCTGGTAATCTCCGGGTCGTGTCGCTCGGCGGCGCCGCATTAATCTCGTACCGCGATATTAATTGGGTCCGCCCACCGGCGAGGAATACGCACTAATGCGGAGGATTCCGGTACGGGATCACATCCATGCCATCATCCTTGGCATCGGGACGCAGGTGCGCTGATGCGCCGGGCTCTGGATTACTTGTATCCGCCGGGCGATCGTCTTGCCGTCACGCGGATTGCTCGAGGCGTCTCAGGCGCCACACCGAGTAGGAAATCGCCCACGCCAGCACGAACATCGCGACGATGAGGTAGCCGAGACCATCGAACGACAGCCCGGCGATGGCGCGAGCCACGACCCCGTGCCAGTCGAATTCTCCGATGAGCACCTGCATGATCTCGATCGAGCCGATCACCAGTGCCACCGCGACCGACAGCGATGTGGTCGTCAGGTT
>JAJZLX010000528.1 GCA_021850555.1 Pseudomonadota bacterium
AGCCCACCAGAGCGCCGATGAGCACATAGCTGCCTTCTTGCACGCCCATACCCAGGGGGATGAAGAAGGCGATGCTGCGTACCATGGTGACGAGACTCTCCAGGAGCAGCGTCTTCGGCATACTCAGTGGATGGCCCATGAACCGAAGGCCGATCCAGACTTCCAGGGCGCCCATCACCCAGGCCGCGAGATGAAGCAGAATGGACCCGAAAAAGGCGCGGCGGTGTGCGTAGAGGGCCAGCACGCGCTCATGCAGCGTCTGATCCGCCCGGGTTTGTGTGCTGCGGCGGTTATTCCTGATCCAATCGAGCGGTCGCTCGATGAGCCGGAACAACCCCTTTCTCTGTGCAAGGAGGAAGCCCCCAAACTGCACGGCCATGAGCCCGATGCCGAGGGCGACCCAGCCGACAGCCTGCAAGGCGGGATGGGTCGTGAGGAGCAGGGCAAGGCCGAGGGCGGCATAGAGCACCTGTGCCAGCAACTCGGCTGTGAGGTCCACGATAACGCTGGCCCCACCCAGGATCGCTCCGCGCAAACGCAGTATGCGCGTCGCGAGAAATTCTCCGCTCACCGGGAAGAGACCGTCCGTGCCGTCTCGAATCCAGCGCAGCCAGACCAGCACGGTCCAGCGCTCAGCCGAGTGGGGCCGTAGCACGAGCCACCATGCCAGACCACAAATCAAGGTCGGCAGGGCGTGCAAGAGTGTGATGGCCCCGATGGCTGGCCAACCGGCCGTCTGCAAAGCGTGCAGCACGTCCTGCCAGCCGTGATCGAGGACGAGATAGACGGCGACGCCGAGTCCGGCGAGGGCGGTGAACAGCCGTGCGATCCGTATGTGAGGCGCTTGTGCGTCTGCTCCAGGCATCGATCAACCTCAGGCTTGTATCGGCTCGTCAAATGCGACAACCGTGGCGCAGGACGCGAGTCTGTCTTGCGTCCAGGGTGCCATGGATGACTGTCGTCCCGCCTGCCGGGAAGACCGTAAGAGAAGCCCGGATTTGCCCTCCGCGATCCCGACGCGCAGTGCAATATTTCCTCTTCCGAGTGGTCTCACTATTGGTCTGGGATTCCATCCTGCCGTCGAGGCGCGCTCACATGAAAATCCATAAAGCCCGGGGCGGGTGGCCTTTGATCCTCGGGGAAACGCCACCTGGGAGTGGCTGGATGCGACCAGCACCTTCCACCCAGACTTCGATACCCAGCGGCTGAAGGCTCTCGGAGCGGATCTGAGCGTTCAGGGTGAGCCGGCACCGAATGATTTCGTTACCCATGATCCCTATAATCGATCGCCCTTGGCGCGGTCGAACGAATTGCGTCCAAGGCGGCGCTCGCTGGATGATTTGCGGCGATTGAGCGAGGAGATCAAAGCGGCGAGGACAACGAAGGATCCCAAGCGATAAATCGTATCTGCGTGCCGCCCAGTCCCGCGAGGGGTGTGCGGGGACGTGATGACCGAGTGCAAATCGGCGCCCGTCGTGGGAGAGCGGGATGGCGAGATGACCGGCCACATGCTCTGGATTTGGATCTTCGAGGTGTACGTGCGGCACTTTTTCCGCGCATCGGTGACGGATTGCGGAGAACACCATGTCAATCAAGCCCGGCACGAAAGTTCCGGCACTTAGCCTGCCGATCCTGGACGGAGGGCACTTCGATGTGACGCTGGCGCGGCCCGCCGCGTTCTCGATGTTGGTCTTCTATCGAGGTCTGCACTGCCCGATCTGCAAGGCTTATCTGCGTGATCTCGAGGGCACGCTGCACGAATTCGCGCAGCGGGGCGTCGAAGCAATCGCGATCAGCGTGGATACGGAGGCGCGGGCACGGCAGGCGAGAGAAGAGTGGAATCTCAAGGGCCTGCCAATCGGCTATGGCCTTAGCATCGCGGCGGCTCGGCACTGGGGGCTATACATCTCGCGTGCGAATGGCCCGCACGAACCGGCGCTGTTCAGCGAACCTGGTCTATTTCTGGTCCGGCCCGACGGGACGCTGTATTGCGCCTCGATTCAGACCATGCCTTTTGCCCGACCGTCCTTTGCCGACGTGCTTCAGGCGGTGCGCTTCGTCACCGAAAAGGACTATCCGGCGCGGGGCGAAGCGTGAGTTCGTCGCAGGAGGCACCATGAACCTATCCCCGTTGAGCGGAATTCGCGCCTGCGTCTTCGACGCGTATGGCACCGTGTTTGACTACGCCTCCGCGGCCTCGCGCTGCCATGAGGTGCCGCAGCCGCTGCGCGAGAAGCTCAATCGGATATGGCGCGAGAAGCAACTGCAATACACCTGGCTCCGTGCCCTGCAGGGCCGGCATGCGGACTTCTGGCAGGTCACGGGTGAGGCCCTAGATTTCGCCCTGGAGACCGTCGGAATCGCCGACACCGCAGTGCGGGAGCAACTGCTGAGTCTGTACTTGCGGCTCGAGACCTTCCCCGAGGTGCCGCAGGTGCTCGAGCAGCTGAAGGCGGCTGGCTTGAAGACCGCTATCCTCTCGAACGGCTCTCCAGAGATGCTGCAGGCGGCAGTTCAGCACTCGAAACTCAGCCCTCTGCTGGATGCTGTGCTGTCGGTGGAAGTCGTCGGGGTCTACAAACCCCATCCCAGAGTGTACCAACTCGCGGTGGACCGCATGGACGTGGAGCCGCAGGCGATCGCGTTTCAGTCCTCCAACGCCTGGGATGCCTGGGCCGCCTCGGCTTTCGGACTGCGCGTGGTGTGGTGCAACCGCTATGGCCAGCGGCGGGAACGTCTTCCAGGGCAGCCCGATCGGCAGATCACCTCGCTCGCGGCGCTGCCGGCTCTGCTGGGTGTCTGAGCAGGAGGTCCTCTTGCGGGGGTGGGCCGAGGGTGCAATCCCAGGCGCCCCTCCCCGGTCTTCCGGATGTCGTCCCGTCTCGGGTACGCCGGAGAGGCTCTGATGTTGCGCAGGCTGGGCGGTTGGCTGGCCCGCTATCTCGATCAGCCCATTCCCCATTACGAGCCGCTCGCGACCGTCTCACTCGATTGCCTCGGCAAGGTGCTGAGGCCCGCCGATGTCGTTCTGGTCGAGGGCAAATCCCGGATCAGCACGCCGATCAAATACCTCACCCAGTCGACTTGGTCGCATGCGGCGCTTTTCGTCGGGGACTTCGGTCAGACAGGCCGCGGGATCGATGCGCCGACACTCATCGAGGCCGATCTGCGCGAGGGCGTGCGTGCTGTGGCGCTATCGCACTATGGCGGACACAACTTGCGCATCTGTCGGCCCGCGGGGCTCACGGAGGCTGACGGTGTCCTTGTGTGCCGCTACGCGATCGAGCGCCTCGGGCTGAAATACGACCTGAAGAACGTCACCGATCTTGCCCGATACCTCCTGCCAGTACCCCCGGTGCCGGTGTACTGGCGCAGACAGCTGTTGGCGCTCGGCAGTGGCACCCCGACGCGGGCCATCTGCTCGACACTCATTGCGCAGGCCTTTCAATCAGTACGCTACCCCATCCTGCCGTACATCGAGACCGACGGCGGGCGGCTCACCCAGGGCGCTCGCGAGGTGCTGCAGGTGCGGCATCACAGTTTGTTCACGCCGCGCGATTTCGACATCTCGCCGTACTTCCAGATTCTCAAGCCCGAGGTCGAGTGCGGCTTCGATTACCACCGGTTGACCTGGGGCGCGGTGGCCACGGTGTGATTTACGCTGCGTCTATTTCCGGTGCGAGCGCCTCATCGTAAGTGATGAACACGCCCTCGATCCCCGCATCGTGCGGCCCATCCTGCCGCCTACGGGCGCGAAGGCGGAACAAGCAGCCGGTCATTGGCAAGGCATCTCATGCCGGTGGCCGCTCGTCAAACGCGGCCCGTACCCTTCGCAGGAATGCCGCGACATTCATGTAGCCGACCACCTGGGCGCCTCGCACCTGGTGTCCGCTGCGATTGTAAAACACAACGGTCGGAGGACCGAAGATACCGAAGTGCCGCAACAGTGCCTGATCGACTGCATTGTTCGAAGTGACATCGGCACGCAGCAGGACGGTATGCGCGAGCGCTTGGCGCA
Organism: Pseudomonadota bacterium; assembly: GCA_021850555.1. The sequence goes on from JAJZLX010000528.1 coordinate 4,019, forward strand.
CCGCGGGATTCGTGAATGTCGTGGCCTCCATTTCCCGACAGGAGGTGCACCAGGTTGCATAGAAATCCACCATTACGCTCTGGTGCCGCGCGGCGGCACGCCGCACGATGCTGTGCAGATCGGTGATCGAGTGGATGGGCGTAAAGCGTAACGCCGGAGCGCTGCCCGTGAGCGAGAGCGGCGCCAGGGGATTCGTCCCGCCGAGGGCAGCGCTGGTGATCAGTACGAGCGCGTATGCGCCGCTCAGGGCGCCCGCGATGCGGGCCGGCCAGCGAGAGGCGCGCAATCGGCGCGCCTCAAAGCTCAGTGTCCATGCCGCCGCCAGTGCCGGAGCGGCCCACAGGGCCAGCGTCACCCGTGCCGGGGTAAGCCTCGAGAGCATCCATACGGCGACTGCGAGCAGCAGGGCGCCGAGGAGCTTCTTTACCAGATCCATCCACGGGCCGGCTGAGGGCAGCAGCCGCCCGGCGGAAGCTCCGACGGCGAGCAATGGCGTGCCCATGCCGATGCTGAGTGCAAACAGCGCCGCGCCACCGCGCACGATCGCACCCGACTGGCCGATCACGGCGAGCGCCCCGACCAGCGCCGGTGCGACACAGGTGGTTACGATCAGCGCCGACAGGGCGCCCATGGCGGCCACCCCCCCCACGGTGCCGGCTGTGCGCCGGTTGGCGAGCGCGGCAAGGCGTGTCTGCAGCCCGGTAGGCATCTGCAGAGAGAAGACACCCAGCATCGCTACGCCCATTGCTGCAAGCACGGCTGTGAAGATGCCGAGGATCCAGGGCCGCTGGAAGGCAGCCTGGACTTCCCCGCCCGCGGCGGCCGCCGCGATTCCGGCCAGGGTATAGGTCAAGGCCATACCCATGACGTAGGCGCTCGAGAGAAGCAGCGATCGGGCCGCGCTCAGCTTGCGACCGCCGGCAATCAACCCCGAGAGAATGGGGATCATGGGCAGGCAGCAGGGCGTGAATGCGAGCGCCAGGCCGGCGAGATAGAACGCCCCGAGCATCGCAAGGAGGTTCCCGGAGCGGATCAGACCCGCGAAGCGGCCCTGGCTCGATGTGATCGCTGGGCGGGAGGTCGAGCCGCCCCGCATCACCTTCATCGCGTGGGGCACCGGCCGCAGCCTCTTGCCTGCGGGCCCGGCGTGCAGCGCGACGAGGAGGGTGTGGGTGATCGGCGGGTAGCACAGCCCGGCATCGGCGCAGCCCTGATACGTCACCGCCACGGAGGCGTTCCGTGGTGCTGCGGCCGTGCCGCGCATGACAGGCAGATCGGCCGTCACCGCGTTGCGGTAGATCTGCTCGCGACCCAAGTATGGATCGATCTTGACGATTCCGCGCGGCAGCTCGAGCGTCCCGATCACAGTGCCGGCGAGCGGTTTGACGCGAAAGCGGCTGCGATACAGGTAAAAACCAGGCCGGATGGTCCAGGAGAGCTCGATCCGGTGAGCGCCCGGCGCGGCTGCCAGATGGAACACCGCGCCGGGCGGTGGAAACCTGGCGCGCCCGGACAGTCCCGCGTCAAGGGCGGTCATGATCGGCGGGGACCCCACGGGCACCGCCGCCGAGGCCGAGCCCGCGGCACAGAGCAGCATCGCCAGAGCGGACAGCGCGTGCAGTGGGTGCCAACGATGCGATCTTGAGCTCACGGTGTGGCCATATGGACGTGGCGGAAGAGCGATCCGACTTCCGAGCGTGGACAGACGAGTCTCGTGCACTGTGGACCGCGCGAACACTGCACGCAGCGGCTCTGTCACGCACTCATTCGGGGGCGAGCGCTCGCGCCGTGCGTCTTTTGAACCACGTCTCGATGGCGAAATCCAGGGAGAGCTTGCCCGGGCCCAGCGTGATGATGGCGAGAGCGAGACCCGTCCAAGGCAGATGGAAATTCGCCCAGCCTGAAGGGTCCGTGAGTTGGATGACCGGAATCATGCCGAGGATCCCCAGTGCGCTGAGTCGCGTCGCAAAGCCGGCGAGCAACAGCACAGGAAAGAGGACCTCTGCAATCGCATCGATATGCGCGAGCACATTCGGTATCGGAAACGGGTAGAGGTGGCCGAAAATATGCAGCTGGAACATCGATTGGAACATGAAGTCGGCCACCGGGGAGACGTGGAACCAGCCGCTCCACTTGGTGAGTCCCGACTTGAGAAACGGGATCGCGAGGGCGACCCGTGCCACGGGAGGGGCGAGCAGGCCTGCGGCCCATGCAAGCCATCCGAGTGTGGAGTGAACGGCCTGATCGAGGCCTCGGGCGGAGGTCGAAGGTCGTTTAGCAGGGCGTTGAGACATAGTCAGTGACCTCGTGATCGGCGTCGTTTTAAACGTCCGGCAATGACCAGACGGGACTCGAGGAGTCCGGTCAGGTGAGTTGTCAGATCAAACTGGGGGCAAGATCGGCTGGCACGCTCTGCGGCCCTGGCAAGGGGATGGCCGTCCGCAAGGGAAAGAAGAAACGCGGCGCCTCCGGCGGGCAGTTCGCGAATTTCCACTTCCGCATTGGGTCGCGCCACCAGTGCATCCTCGCCGCCGGCTCCGATATCGAGCGGACCCACCTCGGCATCTGCAAGATTCATCTGCCAGATCGACAGTGCCGGAAATGGCGAGCGGACCACACGGACCGAGGGGTGCAGCGTGAGACACAAGTCCCCGACGCGGTTCGCGGGCACATCTGCGAGCACCGCCGGGTCAAGTGGCGGGGCGTCCGCGGCGTGATATGCCTCGAGCCACGCTCGCTCGATGCGCGCGACATCCGCCAGATAGGGCAGTTCCGCAAGGGGCTCAAATCGCTCGAGAAACGCGGCGAATCCTCCGCCGTATTCCAGCATCACCGCCGAGCGCGGCAGCTCCTGCGCCGCGTAGAGACGGGCGGTTTCGCGGAAGCACTCCTCGCCAAGCAAGCGTCGGACGGCGGGGTAACCATCGGCGATGCAGTCAATGAGGCTCGAGACCACATTGTTCCGGTACACCGCAAAGCGTTTCGCATCGGACTTTCCGGCCGGATCCCGGCAATCAGCGGGCACGGGCAGTTCGGGATCGAGGAGCGCCGCGGCGAATGCGCGCTGCACTTCAGCCAGCGGCCGCATGCAGCGTCTCCTCGCTCTGGCGGTGGCTTGAAAGAACGGCTTCGGCGCGCCTCGCCTCGGCATGAAGTTCGGTCCATTCGGGGAGCCTTTGATCCCACTCGATCAGCGTCGGGATGGGGCCCAACCGCTCGATGGCACGGGCGTAAAGGTCCCAGACGAGCTGGCTGACCTGCCGATCGTGCGAGTCGATGAGCAGCGGTTGTCCGCTGTCATCGGCATCCGTGGCGTGGCCCGCGAGGTGGATCTGGCGTACATGGGCCAAAGGGAACTGCTCAATGTAGTGCACGGGATCCCAGTGCTGGTTCGTGCACGCGACATACACATTGTTGACATCGAGCAGCAGGCCGCAACCGCTGCGGCGTGCGACTTCAGATATAAAATCGACTTCCCAGTACGTGCTCTCGGCAAAGGCGACGTAAGTGGAGGGATTCTCGAGCAGGAGCTGTCTGCCGAGATACTCCTGAACCTGCTCGATGTGCTCGCATACCCGCTGCAAGGTTTCTCGGGTATAGGGCACGGGGAGCAGATCGTTGAAGAACAGCCCCCCGTGCGAGGACCATGCCAGGTGTTCCGAGAACAGACCCGGCTCATAGCGTCCAACGAGCTCGGCGAGCCGCCGCAAGTGATCTCGATCGAGGGGGCGATCGGCGCCGATTGACAGCCCCACTCCGTGCAGAGAGAGTGGGTAGCGTGCGCGAATCTCGGTGAGATATCGATGCGGCGGCCCGCCGGCACCCATGTAATTCTCCGCGTGCACTTCGAAGAACCCGATGTCCGGTCGCGATTCGAGAATCCGCCGGTAATGCGGTGCCTTGAGGCCGACCCCGGCGCGGGCCGGAATCTCCTTGCGCGATGGGGCACGAATCATCGTCTCGGGAAGAACCATGGGTAGGACCTGATGTGCTGGAGGATCAGTCAGTGCCTTGCCTGATCAGCTTCCGCTCTCCGTGATCTTGTGCAAGCTTCCGTGGCCGTTCACGATCGTGACGTACGGCGTGTGGATGGCGGTGCATGTCCCGGTGGGCACGAGCTTAAAAGCGTTGCCCTGGAAGTTGCGGGCCGCGGTGCCGGCGCAGGTCGTGCCAGGACCGGCATAGCAGTCATTGTGACCGGCGCGCGCCACACCCCAGCACTTGACGAATTTGCCCGTCTGGAGCTCCTTCATGGTGTGTTCCCGCTTGGCCATCATCATTTTCATCATCCCGGGGCTCATCTGCATGCCCCCCGCGGTGGCCGCAGGCCCGCTGGCGGCCGTGATTGCAGCGGCCAGGGCACCGGCCACGGCCCAAGATACATTTCGTTTAGACATTGCGATTTCTCCGAATAGGTTTGCCTGAGGGAGCGGTGGACCCGAGCGATCCAAGTTTTCCCCGTCCCGTAGGTAGATTCGGGTCGCGGCGCAAAAAGGTTACGCTCAAGCGCGGTGGGGCCTGCGCCGCGCTCGGTGCCGGTGCCCCGCGAGTCACCCTCGGCGGGTGCCGCAGGTGCCAGGCAGAGTCGAGCAAGCGGCGCGAGCCGAGGTGAAACGCCTGCACTTGCCGCCCGGGGCCGTAACATCTCTCAGGAATCCCCGGTCCTATTCCTCGGAAGCGGGTTGAGCCTGTGGATTTCTATGAGCGGGAGTCGTTACACACCAATGGAATCGATCTACTACGTGCTCTGCTGGGCGTGTCACCGCAAGTGTCGCCATTGCTACGAACCGCGTTTTCGGCCCTATGTGCGCGGGGCGCTGGAGGCGGTCATCGCCGAGGCGGTCGCCCATATGCCGCGCATCATCGAGCACTTGCCGGCGCGCATGAGCTACCTAGACCGGGAGCGCGCAGCGCCCGACGGGAGCCTGCCTGAGCGCCGGGGTCGGATCATTCTCGCCGGCGGCGAAGTGCTGCTCGAGCCGGTGCGCACCCGGGTGCTGTATCCGGCCATGGAGCGGATCCGGTCGCGCTATGCCGGGCGGGGCGGCGTCGAGCTCATCGTCCAGACGACAGGCGACCTGCTGACTGACCCGATCATTGATGAGTTGCTCGCGCACGGTGCCGGTACCGTCTCAGTATCGGGTGTCGATGATTTCCACTCCGGCATGCAAGGGCCCGCCAAGCAGGCCGCGTTCAGGGAGCGTTTGACCCGGATGTTCGAAGCCCATGGTCTGCGGCCCGTGCCCGCACCGGTGAACGCGCAGGCGCATTCCGAGGAGAATTCCGGACCCTATTACCATTTCTTCGGCGCCACCCCGGATGCCTGGATCGGTAGTCTGTGGCCCAGGGGTCGGGCGTGGGAGAATGGTCTTTCGACGGCGACCCTAGCGGATAACTTTTGTAACCGCTGGTCGGGGGGGTTACGCTTCTTGGAGCATCGCTACAACGGCTCGGAAGTGTCCATCGATCCGAGCGGCGATGTGTTCCCGTGCTGCCTCAAGACTCGTGCGCCGATCGGCAATCTGCTCGAGGACGATTTGATCGCGATTCTGGATTCCCTTGCCGAGGAGCCTGCGTATCAGGCGATCTCGGCAGGGCATCCCGAACGGATGGGTCGAGCTTATGGCTGGAGTGATGAGCGCTTCCTCGAGGCCTGTCGTACCACCACACCGAAAGGAGAACCCTATGTCAATCTCTGCATCGGCTGCGATCGCTTCCACGATGCCGTGCTGGGACCGGTGATCGAGGCCGCTCGCGCCCGGCGCGCGAGCGCGAGGATTCGAGTCGCGTGATGCGTCCGTACGCCTTGTGGGTCAGCGCAACCGCGGTTGTCCTGGCGACCTTCGCTACGTTGCCTGGCACTGCGCTCGGGGCCTCGATGCCCTGGAAGGACGTCCTGGCGCGGGCCCGCGGTGAGACGGTTTATTTCGACGCATGGGCCGGTGACGAAAGGGTCAACGCATACATTGCCTGGGTGGCGCGGCAGGTCGCTGCCTGCTGCGACATCACGTTGCGCCAGGTGCCGCTGCAAGATACGTCCGAGGCCGTGACGCAGATCATTTCCGAGAGAGCGGCCGGGCAAAATGCAGATGGGACCGTCGATCTCGTGTGGATCAATGGATTGAACTTCTACGCGCTTCAGCGGCGGGATCTCTTGTACGGGCCCTTCACGCAGCGATTGCCCAATTACGCGTGGGTCAATACGCGGGACCCATCGAATCTCTATGACTTCACCGTACCGGTGGATGGGTACGAGTCGCCCTGGCGCAAGGCCCAACTCGCCTTCATCTACGATTCCGCGTACGTCAAACACGTGCCGCATACCATCGGCGCATTCCCCGCGTGGGCGAAACGCCATCCCGGCCGCTTTACCTTTCCCCAGGTACAGAACTTCCTCGGGATCGCGTTCCTCGAACAGGCGCTCTACGCGCTCACGCCCGACCCGAGGGTGCTGCAGCGCCCGGCGAGTCAGGCCGAATTCGAGAAGGTGACAGCACCGCTTTGGGCGTGGTATGGGCGGCTGCAGCCGTATCTGTGGGACCACGGGCGGGAATTCCCCGCCAGCGGACCGGCCGAACGGGAGCTTCTCGAGGATGGCGAGATCGATCTGATGCCCACGTTCAATCCGACTGAGGCCGCCGCCGACGTCGAGGCGGGTCTGCTGCCGAAGACAGTCCGCACTTTTATCCTCACCGACGGTACGATCGGCAACACGAGCTTCGTGGCGATTCCCTACAATTCACCGCACAAGGCCGGCGCGATGGTCGTGGCGAACTTTCTGCTCTCACCGCGGGCGCAGGCGCGCGCCGGTAACATTCGCTACCTCGGGGGCGCTACCGTGCTGGATCTTGCGAAGCTGCCGCCGGCTGAACGGGTGCTGTTCACTTCGCGTCCCTCAAGCCCCTGGGTGCCGCCGCTCGCCGCACTGCATCATGTGCTCCCCGAGCCGCAGCCCTCTTGGGCTCGCCGCCTCGCACAAGCCTGGCAGCAGCGATACACGCCCTGATGCGCAGCACGGTGCTCGGATCGAACGCTGTCTCAGCGCTACGCCTCGCGCAGATTCCCTTTTGGCTGCGTCAAGCGCCGCGGGTGACGGTGGCCCTGTTTCTGGTGCCCATCGCGGCGGGCCTGTTCGGGACGGTGCTGCCCGCGTTCGGCTGGTTGCCGGCGATCGGCGGGGACAGCGTGAGCCTTGCGCCCTGGAGAACGCTCCTCGCTCAGCCGGGGATCGGTGAGGCGATTGGCCTGACACTTGCGTCGGGCTTCATTTCGACCGCTCTGTCGGTCGTTCTCGTCTTCGGCTTTTGCGCCCTCGCGCATGGACGGAAACCGGGGCGAATCGGACGCATCCTGATGGCGCCGATTCTCGCCGCGCCGCACGCGGCGATGGCCATTGGACTCGGATTTCTCATCGCTCCAAGTGGCTGGATCGTCAGGCTCCTCTCACCCTGGCTGACCGGCTGGCATCAGCCGCCGGACCTCGCCACGGTACAGGACCCCTACGGCATCGCGTTGATCTTAGGGCTGCTCGTGAAGGAAGTGCCGTATCTGCTCTTAATGACGATCGGGGCGCTGGGCCAAGTGCCTGCGGTGCGCCAAATGGAAGCCGCCGCCGCGCTGGGTTACGGGCGCACTCTCGCCTGGTTCAAGCTGGTTCTCCCCCAGGTCTATCCGCAAGTGCGATTGCCGATCTACGCAGTCCTCGCCTATGCGCTCTCGGTGGTGGATATGGGGCTGATACTGGGGCCCAGCAATCCACCGACGCTCAGCGTGCTGGCGCTGCGCTGGTTCACTTCGCCCGATATACGGATGTATTTCCCGGCCGCGGCGGCCGCGCTGTTGCAGCTGCTGATCGTGCTGGCGAGCATCCTGCTGTGGCGCGGGGGGGAGAAGGTCTTCGCTCGCCTCGGTCGGCGCTGGATCGCCCGCGGCTCACGCCGTACCTGGCTTGAGCCGCTCGCGTGGCTCGCCGCTGCGGCCGTGGCCGGGCTTGCGGCCCTGGGGGTGGGGTCTCTGGCCGATCTGGCGCTGTGGTCGTTTGCGGGCGGATGGCGCTTCCCGGACGCGTTGCCGGCGCACTGGAGCACTCAGACTTGGTCGGGTCAATTCGAGACGATTCTTTGGCCTCTTGAGACCACGCTCCTGGTCGCTATCGTGGCGAGCGGGGTGGCGCTGTTGCTCGCTCTGGCGTGCCTGGAGAACGAGCAGCGCCGCGGTGTGGCGGCAACGTCGCGGACGCTATGGCTGCTCTACGTTCCGCTCCTGGTCCCGCAGATTGCGTTCTTGTTCGGCATGCAGGTCTTGCTGACGGTCTCGCATCTTGACGGCTTGCTCATCGCCGTGATCTGGTCGCATCTTCTGTTCGTGCTGCCGTACGTATTTCTCTCCCTCGCCGATCCGTGGCGAGCGCTCGATAAGCGCTACGCGCGCACCGCGCTCAGCCTCGGTGCCCGGCCATGGCGGGTGTTTCTGAGGATCAAGATACCTTTGTTGCTGCGTCCGCTCCTCATCGCCACCGCCGTCGGTGTGGCCGTGAGTGTAGATCAGTACTTGCCCACCCTCTTCGCCGGGGCTGGTCGAGTGGTCACCCTGACCACGGAGGCCGTGACGCTCGCAAGCGGGGGTGATCGGCGCTTCACCGGCGTGTTCGGGCTGCTGCAGGCGCTGATTCCGCTGGCGGTCTATGGGGTTGCCCTTGGCGCCTCAGGGCGGGTCCGATTCCCCAGAGGAGTGCTCGGAGGACCCCCATGAGCGGCCCGTTGCGCCTCGAGGAGGTCGCGATCGAACTCAACGGCTGCCTGCTCATACCGCCCCTCAGTGTTGCGGTAAGGCCTGGGGAGGTCCTCACCTTGATGGGTCCGAGCGGCTCGGGTAAATCTACCTTGCTCAGCGTCCTCAGTGGCACCGTCGCACCGGTCTTTCGTGTCGGGGGCCGGGTGTGGATCGGTGAGCGGGAGGTGACAGATCTGCCGCCTGAGCGCCGACGCATGGGCATTCTGTTCCAGGATGATCTGCTGTTTCCCCACCTGTCGGTCGAGGAGAATCTAGCGTTTGGGCTGGCCTCCTCGGTGCGCGGCCGAAGCGTGCGCGCGGCGCGGATCGAAGCGGCGCTGCGCGATGCGGGGCTGGCAGGATTTGCGCGGCGCGATCCGGCGACGCTCTCCGGCGGACAGCGTGCGCGTGTGGCGCTGATGCGTCTGCTATTGGCTGAGCCGCAGGCCCTGTTGCTCGATGAGCCCTTCAACAAGCTCGACGCGGCGCTGCGCGCGGACTTCCGCCGCTTCGTGTTTGCGCATGCCAGGACGGCCGGTCTGCCGGTCTTGATGGTCACACACGATGCGAAGGACGCTGTCGCCGCCGAGGGGCCGGTGCTCGAACTGTTGAAGACACCCGAGGGCATACCCGTCATCCACGGATCAGACCCGGGCCGGACGATTCGCGCGCTCAATGACATCACCCCAGGCATGGTCCGGCCGCCCTTGGCCGAACGGATTTGAATGTGACAACACCCATGACGTGCGACATCTGTGTCATCGGCGCTGGTTCCGCGGGACTCTCGGTCGCCGTGGGGGCCGCGCAGCTCGGTGCTCAGACCATCCTGTTCGAGAAGGGCGAGATGGGCGGGGACTGCCTCAATTACGGCTGTGTCCCCTCAAAGGCGCTGCTTGCGGCAGCGCATACGGCGCAGACGATTGCGGATGCCGATCAGTTCGGCATTCACGTCGGTTCATCGCACGTCGATTTCTCCGCGGTCATGGCCCATGTGCATGACGTGATGGCGCAGATCGCTCCACACGATTCGGTCGAGCGTCTCGAGAAATTGGGGGTGCGCGTCATCCGGGCTCCGGCTGCATTCGCTGGTCCTGACGAGGTCACCGGAGGTGGCGTGCGCGTTCGCGCCCGCCGTATCGTCATCGCCGCAGGCTCATCGGCGGTTGTGCCGCCCATCCCGGGTATCGAGAGCGTTCCCGTCCTGACCAATGAAACGCTCTTCGCACTGAAGGAACGTCCGCAGCACCTGCTCATCATCGGCGGCGGTCCGATCGGTGTGGAGATGGCCCAGGCATTCAGGCGTCTCGGCAGCGCCGTCACGGTGTTCCAACGCGATCGGCTCATGCCGCGCGATGAACCGGAACTCGTGGAAATACTCCGGACGCGGCTCACTGCCGAGGGGATCACACTGCACGAATGTTCGAACATCACCCATCTATCTCGCTCGGGTGAGCGCATTGTGCTTCGGCACGATGACATGGAAGCCGTCGGCTCACATCTGCTCGTCGCAGCGGGTCGTCAGCCGCGGCTTGCGGGGCTTAACCTCGAGGGCGCAGGTATCGCGCATACCCCGCAGGGCATCACGGTCGACGCGCGGCTACGCACGACTAACCGACGAGTGTATGCATTGGGCGATGTCACCGGGCGGCCCCAGTTTACGCATACGGCGGGGTATCAGGCCGGAATCCTGATCCGCAATATGCTGTTTCGTCTGCCGGCGAAGGTCGATTACCGTGCCTTGCCCTGGGTGACCTATTGTGATCCGGAGCTTGCGCATGTGGGCCTTACCGAGCAGCAGGCCCGCAAGCAATTCGGCGCATCCGTGCAGGTGGTACGGGTGAATTTTGCGGAAAATGACCGCGCTCAGGCCGAACGCCAAACGGCCGGGCGCATCAAGGTGGTGATCGACAAGCGAGGCACCATCCTCGGGGCGGGGATCGTCGGTGCGCAGGCCGGTGAGCTCATCGGGCTGTGGGGTCTTGCAATCACGCGAGGGCTGAAACTGAGTGCGCTCACCGGGGTCATCTTTCCCTACCCCACCCTGGGGGAGCTCTCGAAGGCCGCCGCCGGGTCGTTCTACGCGCCCAAGCTCTTCAGCCCATGGCCGAAGCGCTTGGTTCGCCTGCTGCTCTCCCTCGCCTGATCAACTATGAGGCACGATGCCAGCGCCGGTGCGCTCGACATTTCGGTGATCGTGCCGACCCTGAATGCGGCGCGATATCTGCCCGCGACGCTTACCGCCTGTCGCGGCGTGCGCGAGACCCTTGTGGTCGACGGAGGCTCGGCCGACGAGACTGTCTCGGTCGCGCGATCGCTGGGGGCGCAAGTCATCGCCTCGCAACCCGGGCGGGGTATCCAACTGCATGCGGGTGCCCAAGCCGCCGCGAGCGACTGGCTGTTGTTCCTGCACGCGGACACGGTGCTCGGTGCGCACTGGTCGGAAGCGGCGCGTGAGTTCATCGGGAATCCATGCAATCATCTGTGTGCCGCAACATTCCGCTTCGCACTCGATGATGCGAGCCGAGCGGCCCGCCGGCTCGAGCAGCAGGTGGCGTGGCGCGTGCGCCGCCTCGGCCTCGCTTATGGCGATCAGGGACTGCTCATTCATCGGCAGCTGTACGAATCGCTCGGCGGCTATCGGCCCTGGCCCCTGATGGAAGATGTGGATCTGGTGCGGCGCGTGGGGCGCCGTCGGCTGCGGGTACTCGCTCCGGTGGCGCTGACTTCGGCCGAACGGTGGCGCGCCGATGGCTGGCGCCGCCGCAGCGTACGCAATCTCGGCTGTCTCGCCTTGTATTTCCTGCGCGTGCCGCCCCGGCTCATCGCCAGGCTCTACGGCGGATGAACCCCCGTATGCGCCACCTTGTGATTTTCACACGCGCGCCTCGTATGGGCCGGGGTAAGCGACGTCTCGCGCGCGATGTCGGCGAACTCACGGCTTTTCGGTTTCAGCAGGCCACGCTGGCCCGATTGTTGCGAGAGCTCGCACGCGATGCCCGCTGGCGGACCTGGCTGGCGGTCACGCCGGATGGTTCCGGCCCCTGGCCGCGAGCCTTGCCCGTCCTGCCCCAGGGGCGTGGCGACCTGGGGCGGCGCATGGCCTCTGTGGTGGGCCGCTTGCCGCCGGGCCCGGTGGTGATCGTCGGCAGCGACATCCCGGGAATTCGGCGCGCAGACGTCGCGGCGGCCTTCCGCGCCCTCGGTGCGCACGAGGCTGTCCTCGGGCCGGCGCTCGATGGCGGCTACTGGCTCATCGGGTTGCGGCGACGCGATCGCTTCCACGATCCCTTCGGGAATGTGCGCTGGTCGAGCGCGCATGCGCTCACCGACACCCTGGAGAATCTGCGCGATCGGCGCGTGGCACTCCTGCGGCCGCTCGCCGACATCGATGACGGAGCGGACTGGCGCCGGCATCAACGCGGTGAGATCACCTGAGCGCACGCGCAGCCGAGTCCCTGTCGCACTCAACCAGCCTCCGGTCCAACGGTCAACGGAGCACGTGCCTGTACGGGCGGCCCCGCTGTGTGTCGCGGCGAGTGCCGCGCATTGGAAGCTCAGAAGGCATGGCGGTATTGCAGCAAGACCGTCAGGGGCCGCAGTGTGGCCACTTGGGGAATGACCGTCCCGTTGGCGGTGTACTGCGCATAACCGATGTAGCCGATATCACCGAGGTTCGGCCTCGCATTGGTGGCATTGCGCACGTTCAGCGAGACCGACGTCCGTCCGCGGCGCACGCCGATCCGTAAATTAACCAAAACATATGAGCGGCGCGTGGCGAAGGTGTCATTGGCGCCGTTCAGCAACGCCCGGCTGTTTCCGGTGTAACTCGCGTCGGCTTCAAGAAAACCGTCAACCGTGGCCGAGATCGGCTGGGTGTATACACCGGCGAGCGTCGCCGTCCAGGTCGGTGTCCCGAGCACTCGTGAACCGGGTGTAACCCCGACAATGGCCAGCGCGCCCGGCTCGGTGATGTCAGTTTTTTCGTAACCCACGCCGGCGCGCAGCGCAAGTGAGGGGACCACATGACCATCGAGTTCGAGTTCCCCGCCATTGATCTGTGCTCGTCGGCCATTGATGTCGAATATGGCTTCGCAGGGCAGGGCGACCTGCTGCTGGAGATTGCGCCAATCGATGTGGAAGGCGGCGGCGGAGAGCAGCAAACCAGTGTCCGGGATCTGCGTCTTGCCGCCGATCTCGTAGCTCCAGAGCGTGTCGGATTTCAGGTGCGTAATATCGTTGATCGGCAGGTTCGGCAGCGCACAGAAGGGCAGATACGTTTGCGCGGCGCCGGCACGAAATCCTTCCGCGGCGGACGCATAGATCATGGCCTGCGTGTCGATTTGGTAGGATAGGGCAACTTTCGGATTTATCCCGGACTGACGGCTCGACTGCGGCGCGCTCGGCGTGACACCGAAATTGTTGAAACCATTGGCGGTGAAATCCGAGGTCTGGTGGAGCCAGTATTGCCGTGCGCCCAGAGTCAATTTCAGGTGGCGCGCGAGCGGCACATAGATCTGCCCGAACAGCGCGACGTCGCGCTGCATGGCCGGGTTGTAATCCGTCCAGAGCAGGTCGTTGGGCCATGGACCGACGACCGTATTGTTGCGGGTCGCGGCCACCAGCCCCCGGGCGTACTCGGGCGGAACCGACAGCGCCGAGCGGCTGCGCGCAAAGAAGGCGCCCACCGTGCCGCTCGTGCCGAGAACGCCTTTGAAAGCGAGGCGCAGCTCTTCCGTGAACTGATTTTCGTAGTTTTCCTGATCCCAGAGAAACGGTTGAGCAGGCAGGGTCGCAACGCCATAGTAGCTCTGGAGGATCTGCTCGGTGCCGTAGGTCGAGTCCTCGATGTCACGGTTGTGGTGATAGAAATAGCTGGTGGCGGAGACGATCCGTAGCTTGCCGCGTCGATAGTGAATCTCGAGCGACGGGAGCACCCAGGCGTCGGTCGCGCCGGGCTGGACGTTGAAGGCTCGATTGAGCGTGTAGGTGGGCTTGAAAGCCGGTAGCGGCGCGAAAGTCGCCGGAAACCCCTTGTCATGCGTGTCTTGCGCCATGACCCGCAGGCGCACCCCGAGTGCCGAACTGAGGTGCCAACGGGTCGTAATCGAGCCGCCATAGGTCGTTTTGGCGCCTTGATCGCCCACGCTCGTGCGCGGTGCCGGCAGAAAGGGGTTCTCGACCGCCGGGCTCGATGGTGCGGGGTACGTGCGGGTGAGGTATCCGGCCTCATGAGCGCCAAAGATCACGATGCGGGTCGCGAGGTGCCCCGGAACGAGCGCGATGTTCTCGATGAGGCTCGCCCCCCCATCGGCGCTGCCGCCGCCTGAAGTGACCCCGACATCAGCGGTGTAGCCGAGTTCGTCGCGACGGAGGTTCGGCGATTGAGTGATGATGCGCACGGTGCCGCCGAGAGAGCTCTCGCCAAAGAGCGTCCCTTGCGGTCCCTTGAGGACTTCGATCCGCTTGACGTCGACGATGCGCGGATCGATCGACTCCGGGAGCGGCGTGTTATCGATATAGAATCCCGTCGCGCCCGATGTACCGAAGAGATTCTGTCCCGTGATGCCCCGGATCGCCACGGTTCGGGCATTGGAAATTCCGGTCGACCCTGCCCCGTACACGAACGAGAGGTTGGGCGTCTTGGTCGCATAGCCGTCGAAGGAACGAATGTCGAGCGCGGACAGAGTTTCGGATGAGAAGACCGTGATGCTCTCCGGGACTTTGGCGACGGGTTCGCGCTGCTCCTGCGCAGTGACGATGACGGTACGCAACGCCCCGAGGTCCGTCTCTGCGCTCGCCGCCTCTGCCACCATACAGGGGCCTAAGGTCAGCGCAACGAGCATGAGCACGGTCAGAGGGCGCAAAGGAGTGCGCATCGCCGTTGCGATGCCTGTGGGCGTCAGAGGGGGCGTCGCCCCGCGATTCAGCTGATTCATGGACATAGGGGCAGCCGGCTTTCTTGTCGGGCGCGGACTATTTCCTTAGGGACTGGCGGCGGCGCCGTATTCGGTCCGATGCGGCAGGGGACGGGGCATCCAGGTGCCGCGCGTACGGGTCGGGACGGCGTCGCCGCCAAGGGATGCGGTCCTACCCTCCTGTGGCAGGACCTTCCTAGGGTCGCACGTCAGCGGGTTTTCGGTGAGCAGGGGCTCTTCGGGGCGCGCGGATTCTTAGCCGCGCAAGGATTTGGCGCCTTCGCCGCACGGGGCTTTTTCGCTGGCGCACAGGGATTCTTCGCTGCACACGGGCTTTTGGCCCCGCAGGGGTTTCTGGGTGAGGGAGTGCTGCGTGCGGGGAGCGGCTTGCACGGTGCCCGCGTGTGCGCGTTCTGAGCGAACGAGGGGGCGGCGAGGGCGCCGCCGACCACAATCGCTGCGCCGAGAGTGAGGGCGGTCTTGCTGAAGGACTTCATGAGCATCTCCGAGTGCGGGGTGATTATCTGATGATTCGGTCGAGGCAATGAAAAGGTTACGCATGTACTGTGAAACCGCGAGCCGCTCACGAGAGGCGAAACCTTTTGGCGACTTCGAGCGAACCTGAGGTATGCGGGACGGCGATTCCGGTCCCGTGAATTCGCCCCGGCGTCCCGTACCGGCCTGGAGAATTGTGCAGTGACCGCGCTCACGACAGAAGAACTGATCGACATCCTGGTGTCGCGGATGCGTCCGGTTCGCGCTCTGCGCACACCGGCGCTGCGCGTCGCTGCCTGGGTGGCGATCTGTCTGCCGTGGCTGATCCTCGTGGTCCTCACCATGGGGTTGCGGCCCGATCTGGCGCCGCGGCTGAGCGATGCGCGCTGGCTGATCGAGCAGGCCGCCGCGGCGGCAACGGCCATCACGGCGGCCCACGCGGCATTGGGGGCGGGTATTCCAGGGCGCGGGCGAGCGTGGGAGCGTCTCGTGCCGCTGGCGTTGCTCGCGGTGTGGCTGGGAACGCTGGGTCATGGGTGTTTCACGGCGTTGCACCGGCAGGGGCCGCACGGCCTCATGTTGCACTCCGACTGGGCCTGTCTGCCGGGGGTGGCCCTCGTGGGCTCGATTCCCGCAATTGCCATCGCTCGGATGATTTCCCGGGGGGTGCCGCTCGCGCCCGTCTCGACCGCGGCGCTCGGCGCGCTCGCCGCTGCGGCGCTGGGTGAGGTGGGCCTGCAATTCTTTCACCGGGCCGATTCGAGCCTGACGGTACTCCTCTGGCAGGGGGGAGCGGTGATCGGGTTGACGGTGCTCGGCGCCTGCTTGGGATCGTCTTGGGTGCGCAGGCGGTCTGCAATGCCGTGAAGACCTTGCATGAGCACAGCTTGCCCGAGAGCCTCGCGCAAACCGAGTCCGAACTCGAGCGGCTGGCGCAAGCCGCGGCGGAAGTGGTCAACTGCATCCGCGTCTTGGAGAAAAGCGGCAGCAACCTGGTCACCGAAGTGCTCGGCGAACGCGAGTTTGTCGAGTTCGAACACTACCCGAAGAACGACGTTTACGACCCGGAGACACACGCACAATATTACTTTCACGCGCACCCCCCGACGCGTGGCGAATGGAATGACTACGGGCACTTTCATACCTTCCTGCGACCCAAGGAATGGGTCCGGGAGCTCCGTCTGGCCGCGCCCGGCACGGAGCCCACCACCGAAGTCAATGACCCCGTGTGCCACCTCGTCGCGATTTCGATGAACCCGCACGGCCGCCCGGTGCGACTCTTCACCACCAACCGCTGGGTGACCGGCGAGACCGGGTGCGCAGCGCCGGAGCTCATCGGCATGCTCGATCGGTTCGTGGTCGATTTGGCCAAGCCGTCTTGGCCACTCAACCGCTGGATCTCGGCGATGATCCGGCTGTATCGGGAAGAGATCGTGAAACTTATACATGAGCGCGATGCGAGCATTGCCGAGTGGCAGATCACGCATCCGGAGCGGGACGTATTCGAGGACCGCGCGCTCGAGGTGACCTCCGCAATGACCATTGACCTCGATGCACGCCTCGCGCTCATTCGGTCTCGCCTGGGTCTGACGGACTGAGTCGAGTGTGGGCGGTGTGGTCTGTAAAAGGCCGCACTCCAGCGCGTCAAAGGGACAAGACACCCGTTCTGGCGATGGGTGCCGGACCCTCACGCACGGAACCGGAGATCGAACGATGTCTCGCGCTGATACTTCGCACAGCACCTGCTCCGATACGAACGGTAATGCCATGGCGGTACCGGTAACTCCACCTCGCCCACATGCCGCCAGTCGTTGGTCGCTCAGCTGTCCGCGCACCCCGGGCTCGTTGACCCATCATTGGGACGAATCTGTGGCCACCCACTGCAGACTCGCTGCGTTCGCGAGCCGGCAAGCCTGGCCGCCCTTGAACCTTGTGGTGAGTGCGCACCCGCGAGCGAACTGGATGGCCCATGCCAGGTCGAGTTGGACAGCGATGCGCCGCAGCACCTGAAATGATGGGTCAGCCCACACAACTCCGCCGAGCGCCATTGTCCGACCTCTGGAATCCGCGACAGAGCGGTAGTTTGGGTCGCGCGAGAGACAACGCGCCGAGCTCGCGAGCAGCGTCATGGAGCCGATCGCGCCGGTTTTCGCGAGCACGCGGGCAACGGAGGGCATGTCCGCAACCCCTCTGCATCATGGTGTCGGTCGTATTGATGCGAACCGATCCGGGCTTACGACTGTTCTGAAAGTATCGAGGCAATCCCGCTCCTCATGGATCACCTGGCACAACCCCTGACCATCGCAGGTCTGGCCAAAGCGGTCGACGTCAACGTCGCAACCATCCGGTTCTATCAACGCAAGGAGCTGTTGCGAATTCCGAGTCGCCCGCCGGGCGGTATTCGGCGCTATACCGACGCAGACATGGAGCGCGTGAAGCTCATCAAGGCGGCGCAGCGGTTCGGATTCAGTCTGAAGGAAATCGCTCACCTGCTGCGGTGTGATGAAGACATGCGCTGCCATGCAGCGACCGAACTGGTGTCCCGCCATCTGGCCGATGTGCGGGCTCGGCTGCGGGATCTGGCGCAAATCGAGGCGACGCTGGCCAATCTGCTCGAACAATGTCGCCAAGTGCACGAACAGGGTGGCCAAAGCAAGGCGAATGTGGCGTGTCCGCTGATGGCGTGGTTGCATGCCGGCCCAATGGACAAGGACGTCGAATGCGGAAATATCAGGACCGTAGCTCGCGCGCAAGCTCGCGCCGAGCGAAGTACGTCAGGAGACCGATCAGGATGATCGTTGCCGCAAGTCCCACCCACAAGAGAATGTTACCTTCTTGACCCATTTGCGTTCGGCCGCTGATGATTGCGGTGAGATTGGCGGCGGCGGTGCCGGCATACACGTACAGAAGCGTTCCCGGCAGCATGCCGATCCAGGAGGCGATGAGGTAATCGCGCACGCGCACGGTGGTGATGCCATAGGCATAATTGAGCAGGCCATAGGGGATGATGGGTGAGAGGCGGGTGAGGAATACCATCCAGAAGCCATGCCGGGCGATCGCACGATCGAGCGCTTGAAATTTGGGCCAGTGCGCGGCGCGCCCGTGAACCCAGTCCCGCACCAGGGTTCTGCCGAGGAAGAATGCCAGCGTCGCGCCGAGCATACTGCCCATTGACACCAGCAGGAGTCCCCCGGCGAGCCCAAAGATCGCACCCGCCGCAATGGTGAGGAGCGAATCGGGAAACAATACAATCGCAGCCACCGCATAAATGATGACAAACGGAATCGCCGCCGCGCTGCGCCATGCTGCGATCCACTCGAGAACCGATCCGAGACCGTATTGAGACAGTATGACGGCGGCAGCGGTGGTGCTGAACAGAATGAGGGCGCTCGCCAGGAGTACGCGGGGCCTCACCCTGACTCCCTCAAAGACTGACGCCGCACGGAAGGTGCCTCAGGGGCAACTGCTGTCGCTCAGGATGCACGCTTTTCCAAGGCCTTTGGGTGTCTCTGCGTGCTTCTGCAGGTCAATGCCCCTTGGCGGAGCGTTCGGCATGTTGTGGAACACTGGCGGTGGCCACGACTTGACCGAGATCGCTCTTCGGCGGCAATCCTCCGATGGTATAAACCTTGCCTCGCGCATCGATGAGCACGAGGCCGGGCGTGCCGTCGAAGCCGAAAGCCTGCATGAGCGCCTCGTTGTGGGCGAGTTCACGTAAATCTTGCACGCTTGGGTGCGCGACGGGCGTGATGCCGCCGCCGGCATCGACTCCGCGACCCCAGCGGGCTTCATTCATGCGCAGGGCCGCCGAGGGATCGGCGGCGTTGAAGATCGCCGCTGCCTTGCCGGGACTGCTTGCCGAGATGACCCCGACCAGAATGTCGCGAACCTGCAGACCCGAGCGGTAGTACGGCTTCAGGGCCATCCACAGCACGTGGCAGTATGGACAATTGGCGTCCATGAACACGTAGATGACATGGCGCGGATGCGCGCTGCCCTCGGGTATCCAGTCGGTCTGCTGCAAGGCGCGCATTTGCGCGCGCGCCGTTGCATCTCGCGCGGATGCCGCCAGCGGCAGCGTCAGGGTGAGTAACGCGGCAGCCACATACACCAGACCCAGTTTCATCCCACTACGCATCATGTGCTCCTCCGCCCATGCCTGGTACGAGACCGGGCGGGACGCGCGGATATTGCGATGAGTGCTCCGAGCCTGCCGTCCGCCGTTCTCGACTCCTTGTAAGGTCATCGCAAACGCCGCTATCCGCCCTCGATCCGCTCGAGGATCGGGCAGCACGACCCGGATCCGGTGCAGAGCGCGAGCAGGCGGGTGAGCTCGGCGTGCATTTTCTTCACTTGCCGCATCTGCACTTCGAGCGCATCGCGCTTTCGCTGTGCAAGTTCCCGCACCGTGCGGCTGGCGCGAGTGGGTGACTCCCGCAGTCGCAACAATTGACGTATGTCGGCGAGACTAAACCCGAGAGCCTGCGCCTGCTTGAGAAAACGCACTCGCGCCAAGTCCTCCTCGCGATAGACGCGACGTCCGGCCGCGTTGCGGCCCGGCGGCGGCAAGAGTTGAAGCTTCTCGTAATAGCGCAGCGTATCGGGCGTGATGCCGATTGCCTTGGCGGCGCTGCCGATGCTTTGAGTCATGGCGAGAGTGCCTCGAGGGGGAGGAACAGCGGGCAAAGCCGCCCGAGCCGGTACAGGGGATTCTACCCCATACGCGATCGCCGAAAGTCCTTGACATGGAGTGCACTCCAGGTTCGAGGATGACCGGTATGGTGCGTTCCCCAAGCAATTGCCGCTGCGCGCGATGAGGTCGGAGGAGGCCAAAACGATGACTTCGGGTGCCCGCCGTCACCCGGGTAGCGCGGCGATTCTGCTGGCGGCGAGCGCCCTCGTGCTGGGCGGTTGCGCAGCGGGCCCGAACTATCGACCTCCGGTGCCGCCGCAGCACTCGGGCTATCTGCGGCTCGCGCCCACGCAGGCTCTGCGCCCCGGGAGGGGCCAGCCTGCTCAGCGCCTCGTTCCGGGAGCAGACGTTCCACGGCGCTGGTGGTCAATGTTCCGATCCAAACCTCTCGACCGGCTGGTGCGCGCGGCGCTCTCGGGCAGTCCCACCATCACGGTGGCACGAGAGAGACTCGCTGCCGCGCGGGAGGCGGTCCGGGCGGCAAGAGGCGGCGATTACCCACAAATCGATGCGTTCGCCACTGCGGAACGTGAAAAGGGTCCGGCGTTCGCCACAGGGTTGCTGCATCCGCGCACCGTGCCGACCTACGACCTGTATTCCGTGGGGCCCACCGTAGCCTTCGTGCCCGATGTATTCGGGCTCACCGCGCGGCAGGTGCAGGAGCAGTCGGCGTTCGCGGCGCGGCAGGCCGATGAGCTCGAAGCGGCACAGCTTGCCGTGACGGGCAACGCCGTGGTTCAGGCTCTGACCCTGGCTTCGCTCCGAGCGCAGCTCGATGCCCTGCACGACATGGCGCGCGACGATCAAACGACCCTCGCGCTCGTGCGCCAGCAGTACGCCGCGGGCCAGGTGGACCGTACGGCGGTCGCCCAGGCGCAGGCACAGCTCGCACGCGATCGTGTTCCGGTGCCGTTTCTGAAGCAACGGGTCGCCGTCTCGACCGATGCGCTCGCGGTGCTCGTGGGGCGCTCCCCCGGTGAGTGGCGACCACCGCGCATCACCCTCGATGCCCTTACCTTGCCGCCCGAGCTGCCGCTCACTCTGCCCTCGGCGCTGGTGCGTCAGCGGCCGGATATCCAGGCCGCGCAGGCCGAGCTGCACGCGGCGAGCGCGGCCGTCGGCGTGGCGACGGCGCGGCTCTATCCGACCCTCACGTTGTCGGCGGCCCTTGCGCCGGCCGCGCTGACGCCCGCGGCGCTCTTTGACGGATCGAACCTCGATTGGAGCATCTTCTCCGGGATCACCGCGCCGCTATTTCACGGCGGCACGCTGCATGCCGAGAAGCGCGCGGCGGTCGATCGATTTCGCACCGCCTTGGCCCTCTACCGGCAGACTGTCCTCGAGGCGTTCCGGCAGGTCGCCGACACGCTACAGGCACTCGCGCACGATACCGAGGAGATGCGCGACCAGCGGCGCGCGTTAGACGCCGCTCGCCGCATCTGGGATTTGCAACGCAGCCGCTATACGGCTGGCAAAGTCAACCTGGTGCAACTGCTTACGACCGAGCGTCGCTACGAGCGCACCCGGGTGAGCTATGCCCAGGCGCGAGCCGCGCGCTATCTCGATAGCGCGCAGTTGCTGATCGCCTTGGGCGGCGGTTTTCAAGGAAAAGTGAGGCAAGCGCGATGACGATCGAATCCCCTAAGCGGATCCTCGCCCGGCGTTCGGGGCGATCCTGGCTGCTGGGTGCCGGTGTTGCCGTTGCGCTCATCCTCGTGGTGGGTGTCCTTCTCTTCAAGCCAGCCGCTGTCGCCGTGGCACGAGTCAAGCGTGGCAACCTTCCGGATGAGGTGGAGGCGACCGGTACGGTGACCGCGGACGCACTCGCGAACATCGCTGCACAAATTACGGACCGGGTGCAGAGTGTCGCGACCGATCAAGGGGATCTCGTGCACAAGGGTGAGATCCTTGCAACCCTGGACCCGACCGGTTGGCGCCGCAAGCTCGCGGCGGCCGAGGCGCGCCTTGCAGTCGCGCAGGCCGTGGCGCTCGAGCGCCGGCGAGAGTGGGTGCGCGAGATGGGTCTGGTGAAGACCGGCGCGGCAAGCGTGCAAGATGCGCAGCAGTACACGGAACGTCTGCAGGTCTCCGTGGCACAAGAGCGGGCGGCTCGAGCGCAACTGCGTGTACGGCGGTATCAACTGTCATTGACGCGGATTCCGGCGCTACTCGGGGGCATCGTGACGCGGCGATGGGTCGTACCCGGCGCATCGGTGGTGCCTGGAGAGACGATGTTCACTGTCGCCGATACTCGCCTGATCTATGTTCGCGCGCACTTCGACCAGGATTTCAGCGGCCAGGTGAAAGCCGGCGAGGCCGCGACGGTCATTCTGCGTGGCCGCCAAAACCAGCCCCTGCACGGCACCGTGTTGCGTATCGACCCTGAGGCGGATGCGGCGACGGAGGAGTCGGTGGCGGAGGTGGCGTTTCGGATTCCGCCGGAGGAATTTCAGCTCGGTCAATGGGCCAACGTGTTCATCCGGGTCGCCATGGCGAAGGACGCGCTCTTGGTTCCGAGCGAAGCGGTCGCCTCGATGGCCGGGCGTTCGTTCGTATTCGCTGTGGACCGTCACAACGTCGTCCATCGAGTGCCGGTGCGCATCCTGGCGCAGAGCCCCCGCTCGCCGTTGGTGGCAGTCTCGGGCGCACTGCGGCTGGGCGAGCAGGTGGCGCTCATGCCGATGGGGCTCAAATCCGGTGAGCGAGTCTCGCCCCGCACGCCGGGTCAGGGCGGCGGCATGGGCGGGCCCGGCGGCGGGGGCGGGCGGTGAATCTCGCCTTCCGCGACGTCCGCTACCATGGAGTGAAGTTCTTCAGCTCGACGCTGGGGGTGTCGCTTCTGATCATGGTGGTGGTCACCATCGGCGGCATCATCCGTGGCGTGATCCTGGATTCCTCGACACTGATCGAGAAGACCGGCGCGCAG
>JAJZLX010000298.1 GCA_021850555.1 Pseudomonadota bacterium
GGTCGGCCTCGCGGGGCAGGACCTCGGAGTAGGCCGGAACGAGCAGGACGTCGTCGAACGTCAGAGCTTCTTCGAGAATTCGCATAGCTAATTCTACGCACGGACCGGGCGCCCGTAAACCGCCGGTGGTATGGTGGCCAATATGTCATCCGCCTTTCCTCCCGGTTTCGAGGCCGATCCCGGCCGGACCGTTTTCACCGTCTCGCGGCTCAATCATGAGGTGCGCGCGCTCCTCGAGCGGGGGCTGGGGGTGGTGTGGGTGGAGGGGGAGCTCTCGAATTTCGCCCAGCCCGGCTCCGGCCACTGGTATTTCTCGCTAAAGGACCGCGAGGCGCAGGTGCGCTGCGCGATGTTCCGCGTGAAGAACTCGGCCGTGGGATTCACGCCGAAGGCGGGGCAGCAGGTGCTCGCGCGCGGCCGTGTCAGCCTGTACGAGCCGCGCGGGGACTATCAGCTCATCGTCGAGCACCTGGAGGAGGCTGGCGTCGGCGCGCTGCAACGGGAGTTCGAGCGGCTGAAGGCCAAGCTTGCCGCCGAAGGCCTGTTTGCCCGCGAGCGCAAGCGGCCCCTGCCGAGCTTTCCTCGCCGCATCGGGGTCATCACCTCGCCCACAGGCGCGGCGATCCGGGACGTGCTCCATATTCTGGCGCGCCGCTTCCCGCCCGCCTCGGTTCTGGTGTATCCAACGCCGGTCCAGGGCGCGGCGGCCGCACCCTCGATCGTCGAAGCGCTGGAGTTGGCTTCGCGGCGTGCCGAGTGCGACGTGCTGATCCTCGCCCGGGGCGGAGGCTCGATCGAGGACCTGTGGGCGTTCAACGACGAGCGTGTGGCGCGCGCGATCCGCGCGTGCGCGATTCCCGTGGTCAGCGGAATCGGCCACGAGATCGATTTCACGATCGCGGACTTCGCCGCGGATTCGCGGGCGCCGACTCCCTCGGGCGCCGCGGAGCTGGTCGTGCCCGATCGCCGTGCCTGCCTCGATGCGCTCTCACGCACGGCCGAGCGCTTGAGCGCCTGCATGCGGCGCGAGCTGCGCGCCGTCTCGAGCCGTTTCGAGGCGGTCGGCAGCCGCCTGAGAGCGGCGCATCCGGGGATGCGGCTGGCACATCAGGCGCAGCGGCTCGATGATCTGGAGCAGAGGCTCGCGGGAGCCGCCGGCACCAGCCTGCACCTCAGGCGCAACAGGTTGAGCGAGGCCTTCGCGAGACTGGTGCAGCACTCTCCCGAGCGCCTGGCGCGCGAGCATCGTCTGCGATGCGATTCGCTCGCGGCGCGGCTGGATCATGCGCTCGAGGGACAGCTCGCGCGTCTGGCGCATCGGCTCGACCTGGCGCAGAGGACCTTGAAGACCGCCAGCCCCCTGGCGACGCTGGCGCGCGGCTTCGCGATCGTGACCCGGGCGGATGGCTCGGTGATCACCGATGCCGCGACGGTCGGCGCCGATGAGCAGATCGAGGCGCGCCTGGCAGCCGGGAGGGTACTCGCCCGCGTGACCGGGACGCGGCGTGGTTAGGCGGGGGAGCGGCGCCGATGCCGGGTGATGGGTCAAGTGACGTGCAGTTCATGCGTCTTGCTCTCCAGCAGGCGGAGCAAGCGCGCCGCAGCGGGGAGGTACCGGTAGGAGCGGTGTTGGTGCACGAGGGAAGGGTGGTGGCCGCGGGGGCCAACCGCCCGATCGGAACCAACGATCCGACTGCCCATGCCGAGGTCGAGGCGCTGCGCTCGGGCGGGCGTTCGCTCGGCAGCTACCGGTTGACCGACACCACGCTGTATGTGACGCTCGAGCCTTGCCCGATGTGCGCCTCGGCGATCGTGCATGCGCGCGTGCGCCGGTTGGTATTCGGTGCCTGGGACCCGCGTGCCGGGGCGGCAGGCACCATGATCGACCTCTTTGCCTTGCCCGGTCTCAATCACCGGGTGGACGTGTTCGGCGGCGTGCTGATGGAGGAATGCGCCGGCCTGCTCAAGGAATTCTTCGCGGGACGGCGAGTTTAGACCGCCACGCCACGCTCAGCTGCCGGCGGTGCCCGTCATCCGTGCAGGCTCCTTCAAGGTCGTCCGCACGAGGACGCCGTCGCCGGGGTGCCATTCGAGCAGCTGCATGAATTCCTGCACGCGCTTGACATAGTCCACGGCTTGCCACCCCTGGGCGTACCCGTATTGGGTCTGGCTGTACCAACGGCGTTGGGCGAGCAGGGGCAGCACCCGGCTGACCTGCTTCCAGGAATCGGGGTTCAGGCCCATCCTCTGAGCCAGCACGCGGGCGTCCTCCACGTGACCGAATCCTATGTTGTAGGAGGCCACGAGGAACCAGGTGCGGTCCGGTTGAGGAATGTGCGTGGGTATCATTTTGCGCACTTCCGCCAGATAGTGCGCGCCCGCGAAGATGCTCTCCCTGGCGTTGGCTCGATCGGTGATGCCCATTTCCTGCGCCGTGTCGGAGGTGAGCATCATGACACCCTTGGCGCCGGCGGTGGAGATGGCGGCGGGGTTCCAGCGGGACTCCTGGAAGCCCATTGCCGCAAGCAGGCACCAATCGAAGCCGTAGCGCACCGCCGCTTTCTGGAACCAGGCGCGATAGCGCGGCAGGCGACGCGCGAAGTACAGCTCGAAGAGACGCGATTCCGCATAATGGAGAGAATCCGTATTGGCGGAATCGTGCTGCATGAGCCGCGTCAGCTCCCCGGACGCCCGTATCGAATGGAAGAAGTGGTTGACCGCCTGCATCAGCTCCGGTGCGCCCTGGCGCACCATCCACTGGACTGGGCGTGCTTGCGGCAGGGCAAACGCCACGCGGGTACCGGGGTAGAGGTGGCGGGCGTAAGCGTATGCCCTGGCATCTACGATGGCGTACCCGGCCACTCCGTCCTCCAGCTCCTGCAGGGGAGTGGTGCCCGAGGGCAGCGCGCTCCATTTCAGGAAGGGCGCGACCAGCCTCAGTCGCTGAAGAATGCCCTCCTGGGGGCTGTCCTTCTGCACGATGAGTGTCGCATTCTGAAGGTGCGGCAGGTTATCCGGCGCGGGCTGACCGCTGCGGTAGACCACCAGCTGCGGAATCTCGGCATACGGCGCCGCCGGGGCACCTGCCTCGTCCCAGGCCGTATTGGCAGTGATCTGGGCAGCGGCGATGTCGGCCCTGCCCGAGGCGAGGTCCGCCCGCATATCCGCCTCATTGGGAGCGGCATAGATCTTCAGCCGCAGCCCGAGCGAGGCGGCAAAGCGGCTGGCGAGGTCATATTCCAATCCCTTGGGCCCTCGCGCCCCGATGTAATAGCAGGTCGGAAGGTTGAGCGTCACCACGCGCAGTTCGCCGCGCTCCCGGATCTGTCCGAGCACGCTCGGCGCCCGGCACCCCTGTGCCAGCAGCGCAAAGGCGGTGAGCGTGGTCAGCGTGGCTACCCTTGGGCCAACCTTCCTCAGCCGTCTGCGAATGCGTCTTCGCACTAAGGTGGACTCCACAGACACAAAAACGTCCAGCTATAATACCAGCTCTCCCCGGAGAGGTACCGAAGCGGTCACAACGGCGCCGACTCGAAATCGGATGGTCGGGTAAAACCGGCACGTGGGTTCGAATCCCACCCTCTCCGCCATCTCAAAAATTGCAAAAAAATCAATAAATTGCGAGCGTCGGCTTACCATCCGATCTGGTGAGCCGACTATCGACGAAAGTCTACTGAAGGCTAATGAATTCTGGTGCTTGCCGCGCTCGGCTGATGGTCTGGGATAGGCCGCTGACGGCTGCCCGGTGCCGGGGCGTTCCAGGGGCGGCTCCGAATTTATTGGGATGGATTTTGGGGTGGAAATACTGTTCGGCAGACTCGGATGCCGGATACCCCACGGGCCGGCGGGTTTCTCCGTTCCCGCCATTGGATGGGCTTGATGGTACTGGGCTATGAACGACCGAGTGTGCTGACAGGAAGCCGGAAATGTCTCTTCATAAGACAAAATACTTCGACGGAGCGAGATCCGTGCTGCTTGCGGGAATCGGCGTCGCGGCGCTTGGTCTGACCGGCTGCGGCACCCGGAATGCGGTGCCGGCGAAGTCAACGGGCCCGGCCGGCGCGAGCGCGGATTGCCCCTGGCTCAACCCGCAGCTGCCGGTCGGGGAGCGGGTGGCGATGATCATGCGTAAGATGAGCCTGGGGGAGGAGATCAGGATCGTCGAAGGCCACGGCGTGAAGCCTTATGTCGGCGACATCCCGGCAAATCCGGCGCTGTGCCTGCCATCGCTCGGCCTGGAGGACGGCCCGAACGGGGTTGGCGATGGCATGACCGGTGTCACACAGCTGCCCTCGGGCGCGGCGCTCGCGGCGACTTTCTCGCGCAGCCTCGCCGATGAGTATGGACAGGTCATTGGCGCGGAGCAGGCCACCAAGGGGGCCTCCGTCGATCTCGGTCCGACGGTCAACATCGACCGCGATCCGCGCTGGGGACGGGAGTTCGAGAGCCTCTCGGAGGATCCGCTTCTTGCCGGGGCGATTGCCGCGGCGGAGATCCGCGGCATCCAAAGCCAGGGGACCATCGCCCAGGTGAAACATTTCGACGCCTATAACCAGGAGACCAACCGCAATACACCGGAGGACCAAGTCATTGTGTCGCAGCGTGCGCTGCACGAGATCTACATGCCGGCTTTCCGTGCGGCG
>JAJZLX010000725.1 GCA_021850555.1 Pseudomonadota bacterium
ACGATGGCTGGCGGGACAATTACGACTTCGCCCTGCCGGTGCTGGTGAAGCACGGTGCGCCGGCGACGATCTTTCTTGTCTCAAGCTACATCGGCACCGGCTATCGGTTCTGGCCGAACCGGCTCATGAGCCTGTTGCAGCAGTCCTTCGCCGAGCCCGGCTCGGTGGACTTTCCTCAGCCGCTGCGCCGGATCGTAGAGCCCGTGCTCGCGGCGGCGAGGGATCGCGGAGCGCTTGCCGCCGAGGACGCGGATCGGGCGGTGCAGGAGGCCAAGGGATTCGACGAGGAGCAGATCCGTGGTCTCATCGAGACGGCCGAGAAGCGCTGTGGCGAGCCCTCGGCGGCGGGGGAGATTCTGAGCGGCGAGGAGGTCGTGAAGCTGGCCGCGACCGGTCTCATCCGCTACGGCTCGCACACGGCGACGCATTTTCGCTTGGGCGGGCGGATCTCCCCTGGGGAGCTCGAGCGAGAGATCGTCGGCTCCCGGAAGGCGCTCCAGGAGCTCTCCGGTCAGCCCGTCGATCTATTCTGCTACCCGAACGGCGAGACCTGCGCGGCGGCGCTCGATCTGGTTCGCCGTCATTACCTGGGCGCGGTCACGACCCGAAGCGGATGGCATGAGGCAAGCGGCGACCCGTATCTGATCCGCCGTATCGGCGTGCACGAGGACGTGAGCAACGCCCGGGAGCCGTTTCTCGAGCGCTTGAGTGCCTGGCGGTAGGCTCAGGCCCGCCTGGGCATGCCGGCAATTGCCTGCCCTTTGCGAGAGTCCCGCGCGACACGCTCCAACAGCTCCTCATAGCCAGAGATCATCGCCGCGAGCGAGTATCGGTCCTGAACGCGCTGCATCGCCCTTGCGGTCAGAGTGGCCGCCAGATCCTTCGATGAGATGACCCGCTCGATGGCCGAGGCGAGGGCGTCGGGGTCGCCGGTCGGCACCAGGATTCCCGCCTCGCCCTCGAGGATCTGCTCCGGGCCGCCGCTGCGGGTGGCGACGACCGGCACGCCGCAGGCCATCGCCTCGATGCAGGCGATCGAGAAGCCTTCGGTGTGCGAGCTCAGCACGAAGACGTCCAGATTGTTGAGGATCCGGGCCACGTCCGGGCGCAGCCCGAGGAAGGTCACATGCCGCTCGATGCCAAGGGCGCGGCTGAGCTGGCCAAGCTGCCGGCCGAGATCGTTGGCGCACTCACCGGCGATGACAAAATGCCATTGCCGCGATCGATCGATCGCGATGCGAGCGGCTCGCAGCAGTACCCCATAGGCTTTGGGCGCCCGCACATTGCCGATCGCCCCGACAAGCGCCGTCTCCTCGGCAAGGCCGAGCTCGGCTCGAAGAGCGCGATCCCGGCCGGGCCGGAAACGTTCCGTGTCGACACCGTTCGGGATGACGATGCCTTGCGATTCCGCAAGACGCAGCCGGGGCTCGAGGTGCTCTTGCAGGCGCTGCGATACGAAGACGACCTTGCGCGACCCCCTGCGCACCAGCGCGGCCTTCACAGACGAGAGGCGGCCGGCCCCCTCTACGTCCGTGTGACCGTGCAGGACGGACACGACGGGTACCGAGAGAAGCATCCCCGCGAGGCTGGCGTACACCGCCGAGCCATACAAGTGCGCCACGATCACATCGCTGCGCTGGCGCCGGGCGAGCCACAGCAGCTGCGAGAGGTATCGCCCATTGATCGAGCCCTTGGCGGGCACGATCAGAGGGCTCACTCCGCGTTCCCGGAATTGCTGCGCAAGCCACCCGCTGCCGCCTACCACCGCGATCGAGTGGAAGCGAGCCGGGTCGAGACGCGTGGCGGTCTGCAGGAAGACCGTTTCGGCACCTCCCGGACCGCCGGTGTCGATGACATGTAAAACGCTGGTCATGTGCTTCGCGGGATCCGAGGCCTTCTGCTGTGCGACACCGCCCCTGGCGCATCTTAGCAGCACCGGTAGCGTCGCTGATGAGAGACGGTCACGAGGTTGGTGTTGCAGAACGCGAAATCCGGCAGGAAAAGCGTTACGCTTGTGCTGTGCGCTGCGTCACAGTGGCGTGCGCGCGGTATAGAACGGCGGAAAGATCGGCGCTAAGTTCGACGTGCGGGATGCGGGGGAAAGGACTTCCGTGTCATCGCGCAAGGGGCTGTGACGGAAAGCGCGTCGCGTCGGTTGAAGTCGTATTTTCTCGGAGAGTCTCAAGTCATGAAACTGTTTCGCGGCGGACTGATGGTGGGGTTGTCCCTGGCATCACTCGTATTCTGCTCACCTCATGCGCTCGCGGCTACTGCCTCGGCTGGCGCGGCAGACGGACCCCCTCATTTGTTGACGGAGCTTCTGTTCAGCTCCACGACGCCGATGCAGACGACGCTGGAGGCGACGTCCACGACCGCGAAGACGTTGGTGTCGCTACCGTCAACCTTCATCAACAGTCCGGGTTGGTCCATAGGCGCTCAGAACGGCGGCGCCGTTGGCGTGGAGGCGACGCCGGGACCCAATGGAGCCACGGTCGATGCGCTGGAAGGTGATTATCCTGTGCCCGGCAACGGCGGCTGGTACATCTGGGCCAATTACAGTGTCGCGAGCCTGAACACCGAGGATGTGTACATTGAATTCTGGGCCAGGATGCCCGCAGCGAAGGAAGGCTGCAAGTTTGTCAAGATCTTCGGCCAGAACCTGATCCAGGGGAACTATGCGAATTCAACGATTGGCATGGATTACACCGGTGTCGATTATGGGGCGATCCGACAAATATCGTTCGGCGATGGAACCTCCGTTGCCAACGATGATCAGAATGTCATCAATCTCAACGGAGCGAACCCCCAATGGATAGGGCGCTCGTACGGGACGGCGGTCGTTCAGACTCCGCAGGACAGCGTTTTCTCCTCGGCAGATTGGGGCACGGGGTGGCATCACTTTCTTATTCACGTGAAGTTCAACAGCGGCACCACCGCGCAAAACGCGGTGCCGAACGGGGAGCTTTTCCTGGAGATCGACGGCAAGGTCTATGCGGATGCAACCGGACTCTATAATCGCAACCCCGCCGACGGACCTATCAATTACATAGGGTTCTTTGGCTGGGCGCAGGGGGACCCGAGCGCGTTCCAGCTCGATTACTATGACATCCGGATCTCGACCGGCGGTTTCATGAATACCCCGTTACCGGATCCTCCGTCGAACGTTGCGGTGCAGTAGCGGGACTGCGGGGCGATCAGCGCTGTCGCGAAGGGGCCAGCGCGCTCAGCCATTGCGCGAGCTCGCGAATCCCGGGTCGAGGGTCGGAGAGCCGCAGGATCTCTTGCCGGCAGGACGGATCCACAAAGGAGCGCGCAAATGCCGCGACGGCTCGGGCTGCGTCCTGCGGGCTCTCGCGGTCTCGTCGTAACCGGATCAACAGGCTGTCGAGGTCGCCGAGCAGCCAGCGCAGTCGCTTGCCCGTGGGGTAGGGCTGCGGCGGTGTCAGCGGCAAGTCGCGCGTGATCCGGTACAAGAGCCAGGGAAAGTCGACCCCGCAGTCGATGGCCAGTTGCAGAGAGCCCCAGAAGCGTCCGTTCACCTCCATCAGGTACGGGGTGCCCGCGTCGCTGACGCGAAACTCGACCATGGCCGGCCCTGTCCAGTCGGCCGCGCCGAGCAGCTTCGCGGCGGCCGCTTGCATGCGCGGATCGATCGGAACGCTCTCGCACAAGACGCTCACGCCCCCCGCCGGAGGCTTTTCGCGGAGCCGGCGGTGCGCAAACCATGCAATGGGTCCCGAGGGTCCATAGAGTGCGAATATGCCGGCGCCGTGTCCCGGCACGAAGCGCTGGACCAGGCAGGGAATGTCTCCGAGCCATTCCTGGCGGGGTAATAGGTCGGCGAGCGCGCCGGGACTGGCGGCGATCTGAACACTGGTCGAGAGAACCCTGTCGCCTTTCAAGTAGCGGGAGCGCGCCGGTTTGAGCACGACCGGGAAGCCCATGTCGTGTGCCGCGCTCATGATCGCGGCCGCCGTGTCTGCGATCCGAGTCGCAGGCACCGGAATGTCCAGCCGCGCGGCCAGCTCGAGCAGGCGGGCTTTGTCGGTCAGAGCCTCGTAGCTCGCCGCTGGCGGGGCGGCCAGTTGCGCGAATTCGGCCAGATTCGGTTGACTGACGAGCAGCATCGTCGTCAAATCCGTCGCCGGCACTATGGTATCGATGCCGAGGCGCTCGGCAACGGCAACGATGTCGCGGAGGAATAGGCCGGGCGAGGTCGCAGGATCCGGATAGCGCACCGCGGCGGTAACGTACCGGGAAGCGGCGCCCAGGGCGTTGGTCCGGTGATCACCTGCCACCACGGCTAGGCCGTGGCGGCCTAGACTGCGGATGACGGCCAGGGCGCTTCGCTGATTGGCATCGAGCACCAGGACTTTGCGCATCTCGCCCGCGGGGTGATTTATTGTGCCGTGGAAGGGCCAGGAGCTTACCAGAATGATGCGCGCACGGAGCAGCCGCTCTATGAGCGTCTGCGGCATTTAGAGGGCGAGCATGCTAGACATCGAGCTGTACGGCGGGAAACGCGGATTCCTCGAGCACGTTCGTGCCCGTGCGCTGTATACGCTCGGCGCATACGGTAACCTCTCCGACATCGAGTGGTCCCGGGTGAGAAGGTTGGTGTTCGTGTGCCGGGGTA
>JAJZLX010000351.1 GCA_021850555.1 Pseudomonadota bacterium
CGGCGTCAACCGCGAGATCCGCGTCGAGCTGGATCCGGCACGCATGCAGGCCCTCGGCATCACCGCCTCCCAGGTCAACCAGCAGCTGGCCAACCTCAACACCAATCTGCCCGGCGGCCGCGCCGATCTCGGCGACGGCGAGCAGACCATCCGCGTGCTCGGCGGCGCGCGCACCGCGTGGCAGCTGGCGCAGACACAGATCGCGCTGCCCGGCGGGCGGTTCGCGAAGCTCGGCAACATCGCCACGGTCCGCGATGGCGCCGCGGAGGTGCGCAGCGTCGAGCTGTTCAACGGACGGCCCTCGATCTCCTTCGGGGTGCAGCGCGCTCCGGACACCTCGGACGTCACGGTGCTGCAGGGCGTGCGACGGGCGCTCGCCGGGATCCGCAAGCAATACCCAGACGTCAACATCAATCAGACCTTCACGACAGTCGCTTACACCGAGCAGCAGTACCACTCGGCGCTCGAGGCGCTGATCGAGGGCTCCATCCTCTCGGTGCTGGTGGTCTGGCTGTTTCTGCGCGATACGCGTGCGACGCTGATCTCGGCGCTGGCGATCCCGCTGTCGGCGATCCCGACGTTCGCATTCATGAAGATGATGGGTTTCACGCTCAACCAGGTGAGCCTGCTTGCGCTCTCGATGGTATCGGGGGTGCTCGTCGATGACGCCATCGTCGAGATCGAGAACATCGTGCGGCACAAGCGCATGGGCAAGAGCGCCTTTCAGGCGGCGCTCGATGCGGCCGACCAGATCGCGCTCGCGGTCGTCGCGACCTCCTTCACCATCATCGCGGTGTTCGTGCCGGTGAGCTTCATGGGCGGCATCATCGGCCAGTACTTCAGGCAATTCGGCCTGACGGTCGCCGCCGCCGTGTTCTTCTCCCTGATGGTCGCCCGCATGCTGACGCCGGTGATCGCCGCCTACACCCTGAAGTCCGAGCCGGAGCCGGAGCACCGCGACGGACCGATCATGGCGTGGTACATGCGGGTCCTGAACTGGTGTGTGCACCATCGCTGGAAGACCATCGGGCTGGGAGCGCTGTTCTTCGCGGCCTCGGTGGCCGCACTGGCGGTGATGCCGAAGACATTCATCCAGCAGTCCGATACCAGCAGCGCGGCGCTCGAGATCCAGCTGCCGCCCGGCGTGCAGCTAGCCGATACCGAGGCGGTGGCGAACGCCGCCTACCGCATCCTCGCCCGCCAGCCCGAGGTGACCGCGATCGACGAGTCGGTCGGCGGCAGCGGCAGCGTGCGCACGGCGAATCTATACATCACTCTGGTTCCGCCCGGGCGGCGCAAGCTGAGCCAGGAGCAGTGGCAGAACCTGATGCTCACCAAGCTGCGCTCTATTCCCAACGCGCAGATGTATTTCCAGAACTTCAACGGCGACAGCAACGGCCACGACATCACCATCGATCTGACCGGAGATGACCTGACGCTGCTCGAGCACACGGCCCGCAAGGTGATGCGCCAGATGGCGGCCCTGCCGGGCCTGCGCGATGTCAGCTCCGAGGACGGACTGCCGCGGCCGGAGATCCGCATCCGGCCGCGATTCGACCTGGCCGCCCAGCTCGGCGTCACGGTCGCCGACATCAGCCAGACGATCCGCATCGCCACGATCGGCGATCTGCTGCAGAACGATGCGAAATTCACCCTCCCCGACCGGCAGGTCCCGATCCTGGTCAATCTGAAGCGCTCGGCGCGCAGCAACCTGACCGCGCTCGAGAATCTGCCCGTGCCGACTCTGGGCGGCGGCACCGTGCCGTTGAAGGCGGTCGCCGCGTTCAGCTTCGGCGAGGGTCCGACGCAGATCCACAGCCGCGACCAGCGCCTGCGCATCGCCATCAACGCGGACCTCAACGGCATTCAGCTCGGCAAGGCGATGAAGGAGATTCATGCGCTGACGGCGCTCAGGCACCTGCCGCCCGGGGTGCACCTGGCCGACACCGGCAACGCGCGCCTGATGTCGGAATTATTCACCGACTTCGCGATCGCCATGGGCACCGGCATCCTGATGGTGTTCGCCGTGCTGGTACTGCTGTTCGCCCGGGTGCTGCAGCCGGTCACGATTCTGTCGGCGCTGCCCCTTTCGATCGGCGGGGCGGTGGTGGCGCTGTTCATCACCCACAAGCCGCTGTCCCTCGGCGTGATGATCGGCTTTCTGATGCTCATGGGCATCGTGGCCAAGAACTCGATCCTGCTCGTCGACTTCGCTATCGAGGAGATGCGCGCCGGCAAGGATCGGCTGACTGCGCTCCTCGAGGCCGGCCACAAGCGTGCGCGGCCCATCGTCATGACGACCATCGCCATGGTAGCGGGCATGCTGCCGGTGGCGCTGACCATCGGCGATGCCTTCCGTGCGCCCATGGCGATCTCGGTGATCGGCGGCCTGATCGCCTCCACCGCGTTGACGCTCGTGGTCGTCCCGGCCGGCTTCACCCTGGTCGATGACGTCGAGCGCTGGATCGGGCCCAGGATCGCAAGGGTGATCATCGCGGAGCCCGTGGTACCGGGACCTGTGGCCGCGACCGGGCCCGCGCCGCCCGGGGAGCCGGCCGGGCAGCCGGTCTGAGGCGCTCGCGGGCCGGGGCAGGGACCTTGATTGCGGATCAGGGCGATCGACTCGCGAACACAGGGTGCGGAGAAGTCAGATGAATAAGACGGTGGCTGCATGCGCGCTGAGCGCCACGATTCTGGGCGGCCTCGCGCTCAGCCACGCCTCGGAGCTGGACAGCAGTCGCGGCTCCATCGAGCTGCGCCATCATGTGGTGCGAATCACCGCCCGGGGCAAGCCGGACGCCGAGATCCTGCGCGACGGCGACCTCGTCATCGACGGCGATCCGGTGGCGCTCACCGCGGCGCAGCGCGCTCTGACCGTGCGCTACTACCTCGATGCGCACACGCTTGCGGCCTCGGGCGAGGCGGTGGGCAAAGCGGGCGGGTGGCTGGCCCTGAAGGTGGTCGGCTCGCTGTTCTCGGCCCTGTGGCATGACAATTCCGCCATCGTCGACCGCACCGCGCATTCCCAGCAGATGCGCCTTAAGGCGCATCTGAAAGATCTGTGCGCACGGATGAGCGAGGTCAGAACGGTCCAGGACCGGCTCGCCGCGGCGCAGCCGGCCTTCGCACCCTATGCCTACCTCCGCCGGTCGGATGTCCGGAAGTGCCTCAAGGGCGCCGGTCACAGCCGCCACTGAGCCCCTGGGGAGATGGGACCGGATCATGAGATTCCCGGCGCAACCGCCGGCTGCCTCCAGGCGGCTGCAGTCACAGCGCCCGGAAATGCCGCGATCTGCCGTTGGCGCCCGGTGAGCCGCGAGGCCCTCGGGCGCTGCGCCTAGTCCAGGCCTTGTCCCGCCATGATCCGCTCCTCGCTGTTGGCGATCCTGGCCTCGCGTGTCTTGCTCTGCTTGGCCGAGGAGAAGTACAGGAGGTAGGCGCGTTGCCGCCCGGGGGTCAGTGCCTCGAAGGACTTCCTCAGGGCCGGCGACGCCTTCAGTCTGCGCGCGAATTCCTCCGGCATCTTGTATTCCGAGGTCTTCTTCAATACCACTTTCAGGCCGGCCTTTTCCACTGTGACGGCCTCGTGGATGTACGCCTTCAGGACGCGCTCCAGCTTGACGATCTCGCGCACACCGCTGAACCGGATCTGCCGCGCCGCCTGCACGTTCTCCGTCTGTTGCACCAGGATGTGCTTCTCATCCTTCAGCAGGGCACCCTTGTGGAAAAGCAGCGCGCAATAGTCCTTGAACCCGTGGATCAGCACCACGTTCCTGCCGTTGAAGGTGTAGCACGGGCAACCCCACTTCAGCTCCTCGGTGAGCGCACACTCGAGCGCGATGGCGCGCAGCTTTGCGTACGCGTCCTTCCAGCGCGTGTCCTTGTCGAAGAACCAGTCGACCCTGGGATTCGTGACGCTCATGGAATCCGCCTCGGCGAGACACGTCGTTCGAACAAGCAGTAGCCCTTGCTGCCCCAGGACTCCAGGCTCGCGGCACTCTACTTGCGGGACGTGCGCCCGTCCATCCTTGCCGGCGGCATGGGGAATTGACCGTGGAGGCTCGATCCGAAACGGCAAAGTGCCCGGTCGCGCTTGGACCCGGATTGTGTGCCGCGCGCATAACCGCTACCTTTTCCGCTTTCTTCTTCGATGTGGATGATCACACCCATGACGAGCCCTGTTCAAAACGAGAACCGTTCGCGATTCGATGCGATCGCTGCCCAATGGGATGATTCGCCGATGCGCACCGAGATGGCGAAGTCGGTAGCCGACGCGATCGTGGCGGCGGTGCCGCTCGAGCCGCACTGGCATGCGCTCGAGTACGGATGCGGCACCGGGCTTGTCGGACTGCGGCTGCTGCCGCATTTGGGTCAACTGCTCGAGACCGATCTGTCCCCGGGCATGCTGTCCGTGCTCAGCGACAAAGCGCGCGCCGCCGGGCTCGAGAAGATCGCGACTCAGGTTCTCGACCTGACCAGAAACCCTCCCCCCGCGACGCGTTTCGATTTGATCTTCAGCAGCATGGCGCTGCACCACATCCCGGATGTCGCCGCGCTCGTGCGCACATTCTTCTCGATGCTGGCCCCGGGCGGCTGGGTGGCCCTGGCTGACCTGGATGCCGAGGACGGCAG
>JAJZLX010000021.1 GCA_021850555.1 Pseudomonadota bacterium
AAACAGCTGCAGCAGCAGCTCATTGAGCAGGCTCACGTCCTTGACGGTGCGGTAGTAGCGCTGCATGAACTGCTCGACGGCGAGGGTGTAGGAGGCGTCCTCGTAGCCGAAGGTCTGCGCGAGGCGCAGCTGATGATCGAACAGCAGGCGGTCCTCGCGCCGGCCGGTGAGCGCGTGCAGCCCGAAGCGCACCTTCCACAGGAAGGCGCGCGCCTGCTTCAGGCGCCTGAGCTCGGCCACCGAGAGAAAGCCGAGGCGGCTCAACTCATCCAAAGTCTCGCAGCCGAAGTGGCGCTTGGCGACCCAGGCGATCGTCTGGATGTCCCTGAGTCCCCCCGGCCCGGTCTTGACGTTGGGCTCGAGGTTGTAGGCGGTATCGTTGGCCTTCAGGTGCCGCTCGGCTTGCTCGCGCACCTTGGCATCGAAGAATTCCCGCACGGGCCAGATGCGCTCGCTCGAGAGCGCGGTGCGCATCTCGCGTAGGAGCGAGGCATCCCCGGCAAGCAGGCGCGCCTCGATCAGGGTCGTCATGACGCTGACATCGGCGGCGCTTTGCTCGGCGCACTCCTCCACGGTGCGCACGCTGTGCCCGACTTCCAGGCCGATGTCCCAGAGGAAGGCGAGCAGGCGCTCCACGGCGCCGCGCTCGGCACCCTCCGGGGAGCGGGGCACGAGCAGCAGAATGTCGATGTCCGAGCACAGGTGCAGCTCCCCGCGCCCGTAGCCGCCCACCGCGACCAGGGCCCAGGCGCTCATCGAGGCGAGGGCATGGGTGCGCCAGGCGGCCTGCAGCACGCTGTCGATGAGGGCGGCGCGCGCATGCACGAGGGCCTCGACCGGCGCATCGGCGAGGAAGCGCGCCTTGAGCTCCTCGTGCGCCTGGCCGAGCACTTCCCGAAAGGCGCTCGGCGCCTTCGGCGCCTCGGCGAGCAGTTGCGGCAGCCGGGCGAGCAGCGGCCAGTCGAGCTGCGCGGGCGGCGGCGGCGTCGCTCCCGAATCGTCGGGATCCAGTTCTCCGGCCGCCATATCGGTCAGTGTATTCGCCGGTCGGCCGCTCCGAGCGTGAGCACCTCGTGGCCGGAATCCGTCACCAGCACGGTGTGCTCCCACTGGGCCGAGAGCGAGTGGTCCTTGGTGATGACGGTCCAGCCATCGGGCAGCAGCCGCACGTGGCGCTTGCCCGCATTGACCATGGGCTCGATCGTAAAGGTCATGCCGGGCTCGAGGGTGAGGCCCGTCCCCGGCTCACCGTAATGCAGCACCTGCGGGTCCTCGTGATACACCCGTCCGATGCCGTGGCCGCAGTACTCGCGCACCACCGAATAATTGTGCCGCTCCACGAAGGCCTGGATGGCATGCCCGATGTCCCCGAGCTGCGTGCCCGGGCG
Organism: Pseudomonadota bacterium; assembly: GCA_021850555.1. The sequence goes on from JAJZLX010000021.1 coordinate 1,389, forward strand.
CACCACTTCGATGCCGCGCCACATCGCCTCGAAGCAGATCTCGGCGAGCCGCTGCGCGTGGGCGGGCGGCTTGCCGACGAAGTACATGCGGCTGGTGTCGCCGTGGTAGCCGTCGCGGATCACCGTCACGTCGATGTTGACGATGTCCCCGGCCTTGAGGCGCTTGTCGTTCGGAATCCCATGACAGACGACGTGATTGACCGAGGTGCAGATGGTCTTGGGGAAGCCCCGGTAGTTGAGGTTCGCCGGGATCGAGCGCTGGACATCGACGATGTAATCGTGGCAGATGCGATCGAGCTCCTCGGTGGTCACGCCGGGCACCACGTGCTCGGCGATCATATCGAGCACCTCGGCGGCCAGCTGGCCGGCGATGCGCATCTTTTCCTGCTCCTCGGGGGATTTGATGGTGACGTGCATGGATCTTCCGGAAAGGCCGAACCGCGGCCCGGCTGTTGCGCGCGCAAGACGTTGTTCAGGCGAGGCCTTCATGGTATAAAGCGCGGCCTTTTTTGGCAATCAACCCACACGCGCATCGCTTACATCCGCAGGCTGGGTGTTCCGCCGGCGAGGGGACGCAAGTCCCCCGGGCGGGATGGCTGCGGAGATGCGCGGAGGCCTAACCCAACGAGGAGAATCTCATGCCCGGCGTGTCCATGCGACAGATGCTGGAAGCGGGGGTCCATTTCGGACACCAGACCCGCTTCTGGAACCCGAAGATGGCCCCTTTTATCTTCGGTGAGCGCAACAGAATCCACATCATCAATCTGGAGAAGACGCAGCCCCTCTATACTCAGGCTGCGCAGTTCGTGAAGGGCGTGGCGGCCGATGGCGGCCGGGTGCTGTTCGTCGGCACCAAGCGCTCGGCCCGCGACTCGATCCAGAAGGAGGCCGAGCGCGCCGGCCAGCCCTACGTCAATCAGCGCTGGCTGGGCGGCATGCTCACGAATTTCAAGACCATCCGCCAGTCGATCAAGCGCCTGGAGGAGATCACCGAGCTGTCCACCTCGGGCGCGCTCGAGCGGCGCGGCAAGAAGGAGGCCACGCAGCTGCGCCGCGAGCAGGAGAAGCTCGAGAGGAGCCTCGGCGGCATCAAGAAGATGGAATCGCTCCCGGATGCGCTGTTCGTGGTCGACGTCGGTCACGAGAAGCTCGCGATCGATGAGGCCCGCAAGCTCGGCATACCGGTGGTGGCCGTGGTCGACACCAATTGCAACCCCGACGGCATTGATTACGTGATCCCGGGCAATGACGACGCCATGCGGGCCATCCAGCTCTATGCCACCGGCATCGCCGACGCGGTGCTCGAGGGCAGGGAGTCCGTACCCACGGTGGTGACGGGAGAGGATGAGTTCGTCGAGCTCGATGAGGCGGGCAACCCCCGCAAGAAGTCCCCGCGCGGCAAGCCGAGACCCGCCCCGGTGCGCGCCCGCAAGCCCGCGGGCCGCCGGCGGCTGCCGCCGGTCAAGGTTCAGACCCTGGCCGGCACGGAGGATGTCGCCGCTGACGAGGAAACCCTGGAGGCCGAGGTGCCGGAAGTCGCCGCATCGGGCGGCACGGGCACGACCCCCGCATCGACCGCGCGGCGGCCGAGCGGACCTGCCCGTCGCAAAGGCGGCCGGGGAGACTGACATGAGCGTCACGGCAGAGACCGTCAAGCAGCTGCGCGAGCGTACCGGCGCCGGCATGATGGAGTGCAAGAAGGCGCTCCTCGAGACCAGCGGCGATCTGGATGCCGCGGCGGAGCTGATGCGCAAGCAGGGCCTGGCCAAGGCCGACAAGAAGGCGACCCGGATCGCCGCGGAGGGGGTCATCGCGATCGAGCGCTCCACGGACGGCCGCGCAGCGGCCATGGTGGAGGTCAATTGCGAGACCGATTTCGTGGCTCGTGAGCAGGATTTCCGGGCGTTTGCGGCGGCCGTGGCCGCGCAGGCGGTGGCCGGGCACCCGGGGAGCCTCGAGGCACTGCTTGCGGCCAAGCTCGGGACCGAAACGGTGGAGGAGCGCAGGCGCTCGCTCGTGGCCAAGATCGGCGAGAACATCGGGGTGCGCCGCTTCGCACGGCTCGAGGCGCCAGAGTACCTGGGGGCCTATCTGCACGGGACCCGCATCGGCGCTCTGGTCGCCCTCAAGGGCGGGAAGGCTGAGCTCGCGCACGATCTGGCGATGCACATCGCGGCGAGCAATCCCCGCTACCTCTCGACCCGTGACGTGCCGCAGGATGTGATCGCCAAGGAGCGCGAGATCCTCACGGAGCAGGCGCAGGGCGAGGGCAAGCCTCCCGAGATCGTCGCGAAGATGGTCGAAGGGCGCTTGCGCAAGTCGCTCGGGGAGATCACGCTGCTCGGCCAGCCGTTCGTCAAGGACCCGGACGTGACGGTCGAGAAGCTGCTGAAGGGCCTGGGCGCCGAGGTGCTCTCGTTCGAGCGCTTCGAGGTCGGTGCAGGCATCGAGAAAAAGCAGGAGGACTTCGTCGCGGAGGTCATGGCGCAAGTCAAAGGCTCGAGCGGCCCGACGAAGGCCTAGCGTGAAATGAGACGCGCAGCGCCCGGGAAAGCCCGCTTGCGTGGCCGCGCTGCGATGCACGGATTCGAGGCTTCTCAATAGTTCAGGGGGGGCCGGCCCCCGACGAGTGAAGGTTGGTGCATGGCGATTGAAAAAACCGAGCCCGCTCGCTACTCCCGCGTCCTCGTGAAGCTCTCCGGCGAGGCCCTGATGGGCCAGGGCGACTACGGCATCGACGCGGCGGTGCTCAAGCGAATCGCCGGGGAGCTCGAGGAGATTGCCGGCTCCGGCGTCCAGCTGGCCGTGGTCGTCGGCGGCGGCAACATCTTCCGCGGGGCGGGACTGGCGCGCGATGGCATGGACCGCGTGACGGCCGATCACATGGGCATGCTGGCCACGGTCATGAATGCGCTCGCGATGCAGGATGCGCTCGAGAACAGGGGCCTGCACGCGCGCGTGATGTCGGCCATCCGCATCAACGAGGTCTGTGAGGACTACATCCGCCGCCGCGCCGTGCGCCACCTCGAGAAAGGGCGGGTGGTGATCTGCGCCGCCGGCACGGGCAATCCCTTTTTCACCACGGACACCGCGGCGGCGCTGCGCGCGATCGAGATCAATGCGGACGTGCTGCTCAAGGCGACCAAGGTCGACGGGGTGTACTCGGCCGATCCGGTGCACAACCCGCACGCCGTGCGCTACGCGCGCCTGACCTTCGACCGCGTGCTCGCCGAGAAGCTCAA
>JAJZLX010000028.1 GCA_021850555.1 Pseudomonadota bacterium
CGACGCGCACGGGAAGAACATCTCCTTCTTCTGCAGGGCCGCGGGTCTGTCGCTGGCGCCGCACTACGATCTAGTCAGCGTCGTTCAATATGCCGGACTCGATCATGAGCTCGCGATGGCTTACGGCGATGAATTCGACCTCGACGCCATTCGCCCGTACGACTGGGCGGCATTCGCCGAGCGCACCCGGATCCCGCGCGCGCTGCTCTCTCGCGAGATGCTGAGGATCGGGCAGGCAGCCGCCGATGCGGCCTCCCAACAGTCCGCGGAGGAGATCTACCGAGGTGAGGAGCGGACTCTCGTTTGCAGAATCGCCGACTACGTCCAGGGGCAGGCGCAAACGCTCATCGAGATGGCGCGCCCGATGCTTCGAGTCGGTCGCGCCTGACGGCGAGGCGCCGCCGCCCAGCCATCGGCACACGGAATAGGGCGCTCAATTCGTCCCATCCGGCGGCTCGTTCAGCTTGCAGCACAGTGGAAGTCGCCACGGGCGGCGTCCGATCACCCATTCCGAGCGGGCGCCGCAGCCTTAATCTAACAGCGCTGTGAGCAGCTCCTCGATGAGCTTCGGCCCCTACCCTACGCTTGTTGGCGCATGAATCAAATAGTGCGCCAAATATCTGGCGGTATTGGCGCATAGACCAGCGTGCGTCCATCGAATAGTCTGCCGTCCGGCGTCAGCCCGACGCATCAGACGCGAGCGATCGACCAAGGCGGCCAAGGTATCGCGGATGTTGAGATTCGAGAGCGTACGGACGCATATCAATGCCAGACACCACCATCCGGCCCGGCAACTGCTCAGTGCGCGCCGCGCGCCGCTGATTGCGAGCTGTCTGCAGGCGCTCGGGACGTAGCGATCCCGGTCTGACCGAAGCGTGCGGGGGCCGCGGTGGCCTGCGTGGAGTTGCCGGCGCTACGCGGGCGAAGCAGGAGCGGCGCGTAACGTATCGCGAACAGTCCAAATGCAGCCACCCACAGAGTCGCCGCCAGAACCAGCAGGTCTGTCGCCTCGCCGGCCAGCGCCGCCGCAATCCGTGCGCAGGCGGCCAGAATGATCAACGCGTAGATCAGAAGGGTCGGGCCGTCTGCCGCGAGCGCCCGGCCGGTGTGCCCGCGGCTGACCCGAGTCATCACCGCAAGGGTCATGGTGCCGATGGCGCCGACGGTGAGCGAGTGGATCGCGGCGTCCAAGGGGAATGCCGAGTCGAGCGTCGCGAAACCGAGCGCGGCGACCCCGAGTATCAACCATGCAAATCCCACGTGCAGAACCAGCAGCAGCGTCTCGGAGCGCGTCGCGGCGCCGCGCCATCGCAGCAGGCGCCACAGATTGAGCGCTGCGGCCGCGAGCAGCGCCACGCCGGTTGCATACGTCGTGGGGAAGAACACCCACGCCAGCAGCGCCGCATGCAGTACGCCGAGGGACATTCGATCGAGCAGCCCGGCTGGTCGGGGCAGCCGAACCGCCCCACGACTCATCAGCCAGGTGCGGGTGAAGGCGGGGATGATCCGCCCGCCCACCACGGAAATCAGGACGAGTGTCACCACCAGTCCCAACCGCCAACCATATCCCGTGAGCCATCCGATGCCGCCGATCGCACCGAGATCCATCAACAGCTGGGCGAGCCCGAGCACGACCACCGGCGCGATCATCCGGTAGTTGCGCCGGTTGCGAGCGCTGATGATTTCACGCGCAACGATCGCGGCGAGGGCGAACGGGAACGCGATGTCCGCCGCGATGGCCAGCCAGACGGGCAAGAACTCGCAGGCCAAGGCATCGATTCGACCGAGCAGCCACAGGCCGATGAGCAGCCCGAGCAGCCCGCCACTCACCGGGCGCCGGCCGGTCCACTGGGAGATGGCGGTCAGCAGGAAGCCGGCGACGGCGGCGGGCACGAACCCAAAGAGCATCTCGTGGATATGCCAGTCGAGCGGATCGAAGCGGGTCGGTAGCACCAGACCCGTGGTGAGCATCGCGATCCAAATCGCCAGGGCGATGACGGCCCAGATCGCCGCTGCCAGAAAGAACGGCCGGAAGCCGTACGAGAGCAGCGTCGGTGGGTCGCTCGGCGCGGGTGCGCAAGCGATGCTCACTGCGCCTCCTGACGTACGTGATGCAACACCGTGCCCGCTGCGCCTACAGGGGCTGAAGGGGCGAATCGGCGGGTACGGGCACTCGCGGATCTCCCGATGGTCCCGCGCCGGCCGGAACGCGCCGTGCGCTCGAGGTTGGCCGGTCGTGGCACGATATCAATGACCACCGGGCTGATCGGATCCCGGCAGGTGCAACTCCAGAGCGCTCGAGCGCGACACGGACCGGCGGTGGCCGCCGGAATGCGAGGTCCCATCCGATCCCTCGGGATGCGCCGGCGCATTTCAGCGCTCGAGCAAGGGGAGCTTTCCCGGCACGCCGTCCCACTGTTCGGCATCATTCGGTGCGGGAATCTTCGCGGCGAGCACCGGCCACCGGCGGGCGAGTTGCTTGTTGAGCTCAACATAGTGCTCCTGATCCGCCGACAGCTCCTCCTCGGGGAATATCGCCTCCGCGGGGCACTCCGTGACGCACAGGCTGCAATCGATGCACTCGTCCGGATCAATCACCAGCATGTTCGGTCCGGCGTGAAAGCAGTCCACCGGACAGACTTCGACGCAATCGGTGTATTTGCACTTGATGCAGTTTTCGGTGACGACGTAGGTCACGACGCACTCCTTGCAGCTTGCCGCGGCTCGTGGCGAAAATGCTAATGTCGGGACGCTGCGTTACGCCTTGATGCGCATCAAGTCTGCCGTTCGTCCCTCGCCGGCCGCCGCCGCGCGCCCGCCGATTGCAGCATCGGGTTGCTCCCCGGCGTCTTGCGGGTATAGCTTTGTGGCCGACGAGCCTCGATGTGATACCGGACAGCCCTGGCCAGGAAATACGATGCAGGCAGACAGCGCCTTGGCGCGCGAGCTTCGCCATCATTACCTGTTCTCCGCGTTGACGGAGGCTCAGCAGTTGCGGCTGCTCGCCACCGCCGTGCCGCGGCGGCTTGCCGCGGGCGAGCGGTTGTTCAGTCGCGGCGACTCGGCGGCACAGTTCTTCCTGCTGCGCAGCGGCTGCGTGAAGCTGTATCGGCTATCGCCCGAGGGGAGCGAGAAGATCATGAGGCTCATCCGTCCCACGCAGACATTTGCCGAAAGCGTCCTGTTCATGGATGTGCCCCGCTTCCCGGTGTCCGGCGAGGCGCTGGATGCCGCGGACCTCATCGCCTTCGACCGCGAGACATTTCTCGGTATCCTGCGGGAATCATTCGCCACTTGCCGGGCGGTGATGGCACATATGACCCGGCGAATCCAGGCCCACTGGGACGAGATCGAGACCCTGGCTCTCGAGAACAGCCGCTACCGCGTCGTGCACTACCTGCTGGGGCTCGTCCCCCGGGACGCCCAGGGTCGAATGACCGTGACCCTTCCGGCGCGCAAGTCGGTCATTGCCGCGCATGTGGCCGTCACGCCTGAAACTCTCTCGCGGACGCTGCGGGCACTGAGCGATGAGGGCCTGATCGAGGTCGCGGGCGAAGCGGTGACGGTTTCTGATGTCGAAAGACTTCGCCGCCACATGCACTGAATCGGCGCTGCGCGCAACTCGCGCGTGACCAGGCACCCGCTGCGATCCATCGCCCGGCGGCACGGCCGCGCGTCGTTGGTACGGGGCATTCGCGCCGGTCATTGCCCCGCCGCTTTCCTGATGTATCATCGTTGCGAGGGTTGCGCAAGGGCGCGGTCCGGCGCGCAAGGGCGGCTGCGGCGATCCCATTGAAGTGCGTCGGCGTCGGGTTGGAAACGAGCAATGGCCGGTGGAGAATCGACATGACGATACGGGGAAACGGGCGCACGCGCATCTGTTCGATGTCGTGGCGCGGGCTCGCTCTGGCGATCTGCCTGACCGCCTCGGCAGGAGCGGCGGCGTACCCTCGGCGGCATTTCGTTCCGCGGCCGGTGAAGGTTACGGCCGCCAACCGGGCGCGATACACCGGCGTTCTGCCGACCTGGCGGCGCGTTACCCCGGTGGGAACCCTGATCAGCACTCCAAACTTCCCGACCAACGTCGTGAGTTCCGCGCGACACGTACTCGTGCTGGCCAATGGCTCGGCACCTTTTCAGACCGTTACCTGGTACGGTCTGGATTTGCGGCGGCAGGCGCGTCTGGCGGTCTTCGGCAAGGTGGCGCCCGCCGAGGCGACCGTCGCGGCAATCGGCGGCAGCACGGCCCAGGCGGAGAATCCGCGGCATGCCGGCGCCGCCGGCATGATCTATTCCACCGACCAGTCGGCGCGGCGACGCGTGGCGGAGGCGGCGGCCACGGAGCGGGCCGAGGAGAATCCGCTTCCCGTTCCGACGACGGTCGTCTCCCACGACGACCTGTTCCAGGGCCTCGACTCGAGCGAGGGCGGTATCGTCTATGCGACGGGCGGGGATTCCGACGAGGTGCTGGCCCTGAGGATGAAGGGTGGCAAAGTCAGGGTGATTCGCCAGTATCCGCTGCACTGGCAGGCGTTCCCCGCGAGCCAGTATCCCTATACCTACCAGGGGAATCGCGCCCGGAAACCCTTGCGCTTCTACCCGGACTCCGTGGTCGTGGGGCCAAAGGA
>JAJZLX010000608.1 GCA_021850555.1 Pseudomonadota bacterium
GGGTGTGCCGGGCACGCAGGGCTTTCTCGACGCCTATCACATGATCGCCACGCCGAAACATTTCGTCGGCGACGGCGGCACGCTCGGGGTCGACCAGGGCAACCACCCGGAAAGCGAGACGGTGCTGCGCGCGCGGCTCGATGATTCGGTGCGACCGGTGCTGCGGGTGAAGCTGCGCGCTCACCTGTTCAGCGAGGGAGCACCGTGCCCCAGACGATCGCCACGCACAGCAGCCCGGAGATCGCCGCGCGGGCGGCGCTTGATCGCTCGAGCGTGAGCGAGGACAACTCCATTATCGAGGCACTGTTATGCGCGGCGAAGCGCCGGCCGCAGTTTCCTGTGAAGGGCTTCGCGGACCTCGAGCATACCTGCGAATGAGCGAGCTCGTTCGTGCGCTGTACAACCACGATCACCGCCATAGCGGCATCCGCTCTGTCAGTCCGGCACCCCACCCCGAGCGCCTCCGCGCAATGCTGGGCAGCCAGAGGAGTGAGCTTGCGCCTCAAAGTCAGTCTTGACCTCCGGGGCGCGATCGAGCCTGAGGAGCCGCCCGAAGCCGGCCGGGTCGTGCTGTTTGATCCGCTCGGGACGCTGGATGCGCAGCAGCGGCGTCAGGAACAGCGTCAGCAACGTCGTGCGCAATCCTATAGAAGGTAGGTCCGATCCCGCCGTTTCCGCCTCGGCGTGACGTTCCTGGTGCCGGCACACCGTGCGCTCGGACCTGCCGAAGGCACGGGCCACCTCCTTCTGCTGCGCAAGGCCAGCCTCAACCAACATCACCATCCCATACCCTTCGGCCACCGCATCAGCAGCGCGGTAGTGATACACGGGCAACCCGCCGACCACGACCACCCGTTGATCTTCCTCAGCGCGCAAGGAGCAGCACTCAGTTGATTACCACGGTGTCTGAGGGGACCACCACGGGCAGCCCAAAGGCGAGCTGACTGTTCATGCCCGCGAGCAGAAACCGGACAGGCATTGGTACGCAACCCAATTGCGGAAAAGCTCGCCGAATCCGGCACTTGCCCGCCACCCTGCCCAAATAAACCGAACAGGTGTGGTCCGAATTCCCGGCAGTAAAAAGCTCAGGAATTTGGCCACCGCAAGGGGCTATGTCAGGAAATCTGAATCTCGGGCGAACCAGGTTTCCCCCGTGTGTCCGCAGGCGCTCGCTGCGCTCGCCCGGCCGCTTGCCGGCCCTGGCATGCAGTGTGGGGTGCCGTCGGCCGGCTTTGGCCTGTGGGTCAGGTGGAAAACCGAACATGGAACCCATTCGATCACGCCGCTTCCGCAGCTGTTTATCAGGAAAATCATATGCTTGGGACCGAAAATTGTTATTGGTAATCTCGGCTAGAGCCTAATTTACGTACCACCGATAACATTACTGTCCTGAGCCGCTGATAATGAGCCGCATCCAATTGAGAGTTCAAATCATTGAGGCGATTTATTGAGGCGATTGTGCTATTAATAATCAGGCCAACATCGAACGATCTCAGAGTGACTTTCGATCGCGTGACAGGGCGCTGATGGGCCCGGAATCGTCCACAAAAGAAGAATTGAACGTCGATTGGATCGATCCATTGCGGCTGTTATCGCCGAAGCGCTTCGATTTTGCAGCGAAATCGCTGTACCTGCGATTCCTGAAAAATCACATCGACAGCGACTGGGGTAGGCAGGTGTATCGTCTGCATCTTTCCCTGTGGAACGGATTTTTCGAGAGCTTCCCCCCCAAGAACTGCGAGGCCGACTTCTTCGACGCCTTTCATCGAATCGTGGAGAGCGCGAAGACGATCACGACGGAGGGATTCCCCAGCATCATTCCGCTCACCCGTGATGGCGTTCCGCTCAACGGTGCGCACCGTATCACCACCGCCTTGCATTTCGGCAAGAAAGTCGCGTGCGTGCGAACCGAGATCCACAGCACACAGTGCAACTGGAATTATCGATACTTTAGACGCCTGGCCGACGGTTCGGCGCAAGAGGAAGCGGAGGATGTCTTCGACGCGATGGCACTCGAGCTTTGCCGTCTGCTGCCAAAAATCGCGATCGCCGTGATATTTCCGGCGGCGAAGGGGCGCGACATCGACGTCGAGCGAATTTTAGCCGACCATGGTTGCATTCACTATCGCAAGGACGTTCAATTCAGTCGTAATGGGTGCACCCATCTGATGCGCACACTGTACGAGCGAGAGCCGTGGCTCGGCGACCATGACAACGGGTTCGCCGGCGCGCAAAACAAGGCGGCCGCCTGTTTCCCACGCTCGAGGCCCGTAAAGTTCTTCCTGCTCGCCTACGACGAGCCCGCGGAGCTCATGCAGGCAAAGACCCGTGTGCGAGAGTTGTTCGATGTCGGGAATCACTCGATTCACATCACCGATACGCGGGATGAAGCCTGGCGCACTGCGCGACTCGCCTTCAGCAAGAATAGTGTCGATTTCGTCAATCGGCGCCCCGTGGTCATGATGAGGCAGTTCGAGACGCTCTTTGGCGAGTACCGTCGCGCCATAGCGGATATTCCGAACGACGAGGACTTCTGTGTCGAGGGGGGCGGAGTCATGGCTGCCTGCGGTATTCGTGATTGCGGCGACCTCGATTACATCTGTCACCAGGGCCCGCTGCGGGAAGGGGTGGACGGCCGCATTTGCCAGAACAACGCGCACGCCCGGTATCATCGGGGAAAAACGCTGGATGACATCATATTTGATCATCGCAACCATTTTTACTGGCAAGGTCTGAAATTTGCTTCGATTGAGAACCTGCGAAGCTGGAAAATGGCGCGGGATCTGGCCAGGGACCATCGGGACATCGCGTTGATCGACGCATTCCTGGCGACAGGGGCGCGCGCGTTCATGTCGCGCAGCCGGCGCGGGATGGCGGGGCTTTTGATGAGAAATTCCGGTAGGGTGCTCAAACGACTGGGGTGGGGCTGACTGTTCCCGACTGGCTCTGTTTCGGATTAAATAACAAGACCGCCGATCAGCGCATCTCATCGCGATTGGCAGGCTGGGTACGTGAATGAACGTAGTGATCGCGAGCGTTGCGATATGTACGCAGAACCGTGCCGACAGTTTGGCCAGGACGTTGGAGTCGCTCTGTGGAATGGAGCATGTGCCCTCGAGCGTATACGAGGTCGTCATCGTCGATAACGGGAGCACTGACCACACCCGGAAGGTCTGCAACGCCTTCGCGGCCCGCTTGCCGATACGGTATTTCTTCGAAGGGCAGCGCGGCCTGTCGATAGCCCGCAATCGGGCGATTCGCGAGGCCTGCGGTCGTTACATCTGCTGGACGGACGATGACGTGACCGTCGATCGAGGCTGGCTCCACGCGTACCTGAGGTCGTTCGCGAAGTATGCCGAGGCGGCATTTTTCGGCGGCAAGATCACTCCGCTGCTCGAGGCGCCTGCGATTCAGTGGTTTGCGCAGAATTATCGCGAGGAGCCGTTACATTACCTAGTGGCGTTGCGCGATCTGGGCGCGGAGGAGTTCCTGTTCGACAACATGCATATGCCATTTGGGGCGAATTATGCGATCCGTATGGATGCGCAGAGGAGATTTCTCTACGACCATGAGTTGGGCGTGCAGCCCGGTCGCAATCGAGTGGGGGAGGAGACCGCGGTCATCAAGTCGATGATGGGTGCCGGTTTGCGGGGCTACTGGATACCCGCAGCGGAAGTCTTTCATCATATCTCGCGCGAGCGACAATCGTTGCGGTATGTCGAGGAATATTTCCTGAGGCACGGCGAGACGTCGGCGTATCTGTCGGGACACTTGGGTCGCAGGTCGGTCTTTGGCGCCCCGGCATGGGTTTGGCGCAGCTATGCCGAGAGTCTCTGCGGGTATTATTGGGCGCGCGCCGTCCGGGATCCAAAGGTATGGTTGCTGCGATTGAGGGATCTGGGGATGGCGAGGGGACAGCTCAAGTATTATTTGCGTGAGCGATCAAACAGTCGTTTGCGCGCTAGGCTTTTGCAGGCGCCTGCGGGACGCCGCGCCCACGGCGAATAACCCTGATCGCTGCGCCACGCTTGCGCGCGGACTCCCTCCGATCTCCATGGCATCCGCCCGGTCGAGCCGGCGAGACAGGTCCGAAAATCCGTGCGGGACCTGCGGGGTGCGAATACGGGGATCGTCGTCTGAGACACCGGATACGGACATTCTTGTGTGGACCGGAATCGCTGGTAACTTGGCTCGGCAATGCGTGATTTGGATTTCCACGCAGTGCTATTGATCGTCACTCTGGCCGAGCTCATGCGAGCCGGCGGTGGCCGCTCCGTCATCCAACAACATCGTGCCGATGTCGGCTACCACGGTTCCGGAGCCGGGCACGCTCGTCTTCATGTCGGCCGACTTCTTCGGTCGTCCCCTGTGTCACAGTAGTTGACGGTGCGCTGGGAGATCGGCGGAGAGCAGATGGTGATAGTTCATTGCAATGAAGAAGTGACGATCCACATTGGCCCCAAGCCGTGCGCGGTCCGGTATCCATTTCGCGGGGTGTTGACAGTATCAGCGGCTTGTAGGCGCGCAGGTGCTCATTCAAAGGCGCGGCCGGCAGCTCGATGAGGGACGCGGGCAGGCGCCCCCCGATCAGGATCGCTTCCGGATTGAGCAAGCACTCGTGCGTCAC